>CAMTPC010000018.1 GCA_947074295.1 uncultured Bacteroides sp.
ACTGGAATACGATGAAACAGTTTCATACCGATACGTACAACTTCTTGCTTCATGGCGCTTGTCGCATCAACAACTCTTGGCTAGATGCAGCAACCGACTTGGCGCATACTAGTTATGCCAACGGCGGAACACGTACTAGCTTCAATATCGGTAACTACTATGCTGGAGGTGGAAATGCGGAATTTACAGGAATCTGGGAAAGCCGTTATCGTGCCATCCGTAAATGCAACATGATTCTTGAACGCATTGATGGTGTACCACAAGCTACTGATGATTCGGACGAGAAATACGAGAAAGAGAAAAGAAACTATAAAGCTGAAGCTCGTTTCTTCCGCGCTTACTTCTACTGGGAAATGTTCCTTCGCTATGGTCCAGTACCAATGGTGACTGAAGTACTTGATCCAGATGGTGACTTGATGACAGGCTATACTACACGCCCTTCGTTGAAAGAATATGTAGTTAACTTCATCCTGAAAGAACTGACTGAATGTGAATCAGACATGATCGACTATGAAGAAGGTTCAAATGCATCGAATGCAGGCCGTGTGACACAAGCTGTAGCAAGCGCATTGAAATCGCGTGTGATGCTATATATGGCAAGTGATCGTTTCAGCAGTGAATCGGGTGTGACTTGGGCACAAGCCGTAGAGGCAGCCGAAGACTTCATGGTGAAACATAGCTCTAACTATAGCTTGTTTACTGACAATAATCCTATAGATGCTTATACCAATGCTATCTTGAGAACTACTTACGAAGGAAACAATAAGGAAACAATCTTCTTCCGTAATGATGTAAGAGTGGGTTGGGGAGCTATTTTCTCTGATACACCTGTAGGCGAAGGCGGTAATGGTGGTATGTGTCCAACTCAAAACTTGGTCGATATGTACGATATGGCTGATGGTTCTTCTCCATTCGCACAATATGACGAAACAGGTGCTCCAATTTATAATGGTACAGCTACTCCTGCAATAAACGCAACTAGCAACTACAACGATGCAAGACCTTGCGAGAATCGTGACCCACGTTTGACAGCAAGCATCTTGTACAATGGTGTGGCTTGGGGCAACGGTACAATCAACGTATTGTTGGGCCAACGTGATAATCCTATCGGTAATGCCAACGCGACTCCTACAGGCTACTATACACGTAAATATATACCGGAATCTATTCTTAGCTCTGTACATACAGGCTCGAGTTATCGCAACTGGACATTGATTCGTTATGCAGAGATCATTCTCAACTATGCTGAAGCCTTGAATGAATCGGGTGCTAGTCGTGAGCAGGTATTGAATACGCTTCAACCCATCCGTGATCGTGCAGGTATGACAGCTTTGCTTACCGACCGTACTGACTTGCAGACAAAAGAGCAGATCAGAAACTTCCTACGCAAAGAGCGTACCGTGGAATTGGCGTTCGAAGAACACCGCGCATGGGATGTGCGTCGTTGGAATGTGGCTACTAAAGCATTGGCACGTCCTGTGTATGGCATGGATGTGACCGAACAGAACGGCTCAATCGTCTATACACGCAAAGTGACACAACAACGCGTATTCACAGAGAGAATGTACTTGTATCCCATTCCAGAAACTGAAGTGTGGAAAACAAACATTGAAAATAACCCAGGTTGGTAATCTTAATTCTAGTCTATTATGCATACTAATAATATAATAAAGAAGATGACAGGAGCTAAAAGATTGATGCTTCTATCACTTATCACACTGTTGAGCTGTGTAGCCTGGGCACAAGATGGCCGAGTGCTCCGTGGTCGAATAGTGGACCCTAGCGGTGACCCTATACCGGGCGCTGTTGTTAATGTATCGGAAGCCAGCCGTATCGCTTTGTCTGACAAAGACGGCTACTTCAATCTGAAGAACGTAAAACAAGCCGACGAGCTATGTATCAAGAGTGTAGGTTTTCTATCGACAACCGCCATCGCTGATTTTGATCCTGATTTCCAAATCGTGATGGAGCCTGATGCGGATATGTACACACATACTACTCCTGTGCCATTTGGCCGCAAGCCCAAAAAGTTAGTGACAGAGTCGACTTCAATAGTGACTGGCGAGGAACTGGAAAAACATCCGGTAACTGTATTGCAAAATGCTTTCACTTCTACTGTGACAGGTATGCAGACCTACGAGTGGGCCAGTGAACCAGGATGGACCGAAACAGCGATGTATATCCGTGGCCTTCGTACCATGAATGCTAACGCTCGTAGTCCATTGGTAATCGTTGACAACGTAGAGCGCGACCTTTCGTTCCTTGATGCTTATCCTATCGAAAGCATCACTATCTTGAAAGATGCAGCTGCTTGTGCCATCTATGGTATGCGTGGTGCCAATGGTGCCATCATCGTGACCACTAAACGCGGTGAAGCGGGTAGAACCAATATCAATCTTACACAAGAAGTGGGTTTCCAAACTTTGACAGGTAAGATGGAAACACAAAACGCATATAACATGGCGCTTACTCGTAATCAGGTGAGATACCTTAGCGGTCAAGATCCAATGTATAGTGATTATGATATCGAAATGTATCGTCGTGTGAGCCAAGGTGAGCAACTGACAGGTATGGATCAATATAAATATTATGATACGAACTGGTATGAAGAGTTGTATCGTGATAAAGCACCAATGTACAAGACTAACTTGACAGTGAGTGGTGGTAATAATCGTGCGCGTTATTTCGTGTCTTTCTCTTACCTACGTCAAGAAGGTATGTGGAACGATAAATGGACTGAGTATAATGATGGTTTTAGTACTCAACATATGTTGAACCGCTACAATCTTCGTTCGAATGTAGATATCGATATCAATAAATATTTGAATGTGTCTATTGACTTGGGAGGTCGTATCGACAATATCTCTCAACCTTTGACTGGTGTATTTAATATTGTAACTTTTGGTGCTGTTGAGGCTAATCCAATGGAACCAGTATATACACCTAATGGTCAGATTTATGCATCGAGTACAGCTTCAAACGCAGGTCGTCTATTGGCATCATCAGGTATCAACAAGAACCGTCGCCGTAATCTATATAGTACAGTGAACCTTACTGGTGATTTGAGTAGTTTGGTTCCTGGCTTGAAAGCCAATGCAACGATCAGTTTTGACTCGTATGAGACATTCATGGCACAACAAACCAATAATGTGAACTCGTATAACTACAATTATACGGCTAATGTGGCTAGCGTAAACGATTATACGTATACTCGTTTCTCTACTTATTCGGCTTTGTCGAATCCTTCGACTACTCCACGTGATTATTATTATAATATCAACTTCAACGCTGGATTTAAGTATGCTAACTCATTTGGCAAGAATACAATTGATGCGACAGCATTCATTCGTACTTATCAGAATGTGACACACGGTTACGAATCGTCAAACCGTTATCTGTCATTCAACGCGCAAGCTACTTATGCTTATGATAACCGTTATATCGTTTCGGGTAATATCTCACGCATGGGTTGTGATAACTTCTCGCCAGATGATCGTTGGGGCACATTCCCTGGTGGATCTATCGGCTGGGTATTGTCAGAGGAATCGTGGATGAGAAGCAAAAATATCGAACTACTGAAAGCTCGTGCTTCGTATGGTCGTGCCGGACAATCTTATACAGGTGCAGGTCGTTATCCTTATCAAGGTACTTATGCATCGGGTGGTGGCTATTCATTCGGTACATCACAATCGTATATCAACGGGGTGTATGAAAGCAAAGCGGGTAACTTGAACAACAAATGGGAAATCTCGGATATGGTGAATGTTGGTTTGGACTTCGACTTCTTCCAACACAAACTATACGGTGCGGTTGACTTGTTCAAAGAATGGCGTTCGAATATCTTGGTGACTCGCTCTACAGTGCCTACTATCTTAGGTGTGACTGCTCCTCAAGATTCATATGGTAAAGCCGAAACAAAGGGTATGGAAATCACCTTGGGACACCGTAATACTATTGGTAAATTCAGCTACTCTATCGAGGGTATGTTGACATGGAACACCAATAAGATCACTGAAATGGATGAGCTAGAACCAAACGTAGAATGGCAACGCAAAACAGGTAACCGTATATTTGACTATACATCAGTTGCCGAACTTTATGAAGGTGCATTCACCAACAGTATCGGTGGTTGGAACATCTATAAGTTTGATCAATGGGCTAGCGATCCTAGCAAAGTGGCTACCAGTCATCAGGATGCTATCGATAACCCTTGGAAATACCCTTACAACTCAGCTTCTAACGGTAACCAACCATTGGGTACGGCTGTATTCAAAGACTTGAACGGCGACCGTATCATCGACTCAAACGATATGACGCCATCGGGCTACACCATGATCCCCGAGTTGACGCCATCGTTGAATATCGGCATCTCGTATGCAGGTTTTGACGCTCGCGTGGTATTGACAGCCTATTTGAACCGTTCGGTATTCTTATCGCCAGCTATCAGCTTCTCGGGTTGGAGTAACATGGGTACACACGAAGTGACTAAAGCTTGGGGTTACTATACTGACGATCCAAACGATCCACGCAACGTGAACGCGATGTATCCTCGTCCTGTATACGGTAGTTTCAACGCTATTGATAGTGATCGTGGTTCGGGTACTTACCAGAATGATATCTGGGTAAGAAATGGTGATTACTTGTCATTGCGTAACATTGAATTAGGTTATTCACTACCAAAGAAGCTTATTGCTAAAGCTGCTATGACTGAATGCCGCTTCTATTTCAGTGGTTACAACCTGTTCAACTGGAGCAACTTGCCCGACGATACAGACCCAGAAAAACCTATGAGCTACTGCTGGTGGTATCCTAAGACCAGATCATTCATGTTTGGTGTAAACATCGGCTTCTAATACCAGAAAAACTTAAGATTATGAGAAAAGTAATTAAATATATGGCTACTGCACTGCTGACAATATCATTGTCAGCATGCAGCGACTTCCTGGACAAAGAGTATGATACTTCGATGTCAGAAGATCAAGTGTTCAAGAACAAAGACAACACTCGTGGCTTCTTGGCCAACATCTATACCAACTTACCCGATGGCTTCAGTGGTTACACCAATGGTCAGTTCCTAGGTGCTTCGCGTGATTGTATGACAGACAATGCGATCTCTTTCTGGAGCGTGCATTATTATCATGGTGTGCTTACAGATAGCTATTCGGCTGTGAACCATCCATTGTTGACGCCTTGGAGCAATGCGATGTATGGAATACGTAAAGCCAATCAGTTCATGAAGAACGCTCGCCCATCAGTAATCGGTAACACTGAAAAAGATGGGGATGATAATCATCTTTATGATCGTAATATAGCTGAAGCTCGTTTGCTTCGTGCTATCTTCCACCTCGATGTAGTGGCTTGGTTTGGCGATGCGCCTATCATTGGTGACGATGAGAATGGTGTACCTATCGTGTTTGACCTGAGTGATCCAGGTGCAATGAATATGGAGCGTACTAATGCTGCAGATGCATTGAAATGGATTGCTGACGAGTGTGATATCGCTGCGCAGAATCTCCCTTTCCGTTATAGTAATGAAACTGAGAACTGGGGTCGTGTAAGTGGCGCTGTAGCTTATGCCTTGAAAACACGTGCATTACTTTATAGAGCGTCGAAACTGCATAATGGAAGCAACAATGCTCAATACTGGAAGGATGCGGCAGATGCAGCAAAACAATTCTTGACACTGAATAGTCGTTTGAGTAATCCTTATCAATTGTATAACACTGGCAATACTGCCAATGATTATTATGAGTGCTTTGTGACCAATCCGGTGTACAATAATGAATTCATTCTTTGCCGTTCGTTGTGGGCTACTTGGGATGTCGATTTGTTTCTTGCACCTTGTGGATTCAGTGGTACTATCAACTCTACTGGCCGTGTGAATCCTACACAAAATCTAGTAGACTGCTATGAAACCATCAACGGTTTGCCAATTGACAAAGATCCTACTTACGATTCTCAGAATCCATATAGAAACCGTGACCCACGTTTAAGTCAAACCATCTTGCATCATGGTGCGATGTGGGGCGATAGAGATCAAGAGGAAAATCGTGCGGTAGATGTATCTTACCCAGATGGAAAAGATTACCAAGAAATCCATGGCGGCACATTGACGGGTTATTACACCAAGAAGTTCTTGAACAACATTTCGTACAAGAATCCAAGTGTGCCCAATCATGCTTGGCCTATCTTCCGCTTCGGCGAAATATTGCTCAATGCGGCTGAGGCTGTAAATGAGGCTGAGGGCCCAGATGCCGCTTACCAATATATCAACCAGCTTCGTGCACGTGCAGGTATGCCTGCTTATAGTGGAATGTCGCAGAGTGAACTGCGTGAGCGCATCCGTAACGAACGCCGTATTGAACTTTGCTTTGAAGACCATCGCTTCTTTGACGAACGTCGCTGGATGTTGTTCGAAGGTCAATCTGCAAGCAGCGAAAGAAACCTGCCACTCTATCAACAATACTATAACCTATATGGTGTGACAGTGACCAACGCTGACAATCCATCGTATGACTACGGAGCTGCTCAGATGCACGCTAGTCGCGCATTTAACGCACCGAAGAACTATTTCTTCCCTTTGCCAGATGATGAAGTGAAACGTGCGCCAAACCTGAAACAGAATCCAGGATGGGAGCTTTCGAGTACAAACAGCAATGAAACAGAATAATCATTAATAAACATGCCGGGATAAAGGAACGAACAGAATAGCAATGGGCTATTAAATGCAGAAGACTTTACCCCGGCATGTTTTTCCATTAAAACTTTAATTGTCGAGAAGATTTATTTTTTGACCGAACATAAACTTGAAAAGAAATCAAATAGAACACAGTGTGCTTTTTTTACACGAATAAAAGCCGCTGCTTATCTTTAAAAAACACTTGAATTATGAAGAATCTGAAATGGCTGAGTATCTCGTTTTTTTTATTTATCTTTGCTTCATGTAGCAGTGACAATACAGATATAAAAGAGATAGTGAGCAATGAGTTTACAATTTCTACACCGTCTGTTACAGATGTTACCTATGAATCGGCCACATTTTCAGCAAGCATTACAGGAAATCCTGTGATACTGAAGAAAGGCTTCTGCTATGGCGTGAATCCTTCTGTTACAATCAACAATACTCTACTAGAAATCAATAATGCTGGAATGACACTAAATGCGTTTGCACGCAACCTCACTCCCGCTACACAATATTACCTGAAGAGCTACCTCATGCTGAGCAGTGGTGAGACCTTCTACTCTGAGGAAACGACCTTCACCACTACGACCAAGAGTGCGAGTGATGAATTGGCTAGTTATACGCCTCCTACATATAGTGATGACTATACGTCAATAGCCGGCTGGGATAGACGCAACCAATGGAATCTGGCCAATGTGCATGATCCATCGGTGATGCTTGCAGCAGATGGCTACTTTTACATGTACCAGACGGATGCTTCGTATGGTAATGCGCATGATGGTCATGGTCATTTCCATGGCCGCCGCTCTAAAGACTTGGTGAACTGGGAATACATGGGCGCCACTATGCCGCAAATACCGACTTGGATAAAAGAACAGCTCAATGCCTACCGCAGCGCTTGTGGCTTGTCTGCTATCAGCAATCCTTCGTACGGCTGTTGGGCGCCAGTGGTGCGTAAGGTCAACAACTCACTCTACCGTATGTATTATTCTGTAGTGGTGACCGACCAGATCAGTGGACCTAGCTCGTGGAGCGAACGTGCCTTCATCGGTTTAGCGGAAACTACTGACCCTGCTTCTAATGTATGGGAAGATAAAGGTTTCGTGATCTGCTCTGCATCAGACAAGAATCTGGATTGGGCTAACAATGGCTGGGAGACAGCCTACTTTAAATGGAATGCTATCGATCCGACCTATATCATCACACCAAGTCAAGAGCACTGGTTGATCTATGGCTCATGGCACAGTGGCATCGTAGCGGTAGAACTGGATGGTACTACAGGTAAAACTAAAACAGAATTGCCCAATCCTTGGGGAACGATTACGGATATTGCGCCTTATGGTAAGCTGATCGCTTCGCGCGTCATGACCAGCCGCTGGCAAGGTTCGGAAGGTCCCGAAATCATCTACAACGCAGAAACAGGTTACTACTACCTGTTTATGGCTTACGATGGCTTGGATGTTCCTTACAATACACGTGTGTGCCGTTCGCGCAACATCGATGGTCCTTACTTGGGCATCGACGGTCGTGACCTCACCGCTAGCGGCGGCGATATGTATCCCATCGTGACGCATCCCTATAAGTTCAACAACAGCAACGGTTGGGTGGGGATAGCCCACTGTGCCGTGTTCGATGATGGCGAGGGCAACTGGTACTATTCTTCGCAAGGCCGCTTGCCTTATGATGTTCCTGGTATCAATGCCAGCAATGCAGTGATGATGGGTCATGTGCGCTCTATCCGTTGGACCACCGACGGTTGGCCTGTGGTGATGCCCGAGCGTTATGGTGCAGTACCAACAATCGCTATCACCGAAGATGAGTTGCTAGGCACTTGGGAGTGTATCGACCTCTCTTATAGTTATGGTAAGCAGAAAACATCTGAAAGCTTGACGTTGGGAGCAGGCAACAAAGTAACTTCGGGTATGTGGAACGGTAGCACTTGGAGCTACAACTCGGATAAACAAACTTTGACCATCAACGGTGTTGAGTTATGCATTCAGCGTGAGGTAGATTGGGAGTTGTCGCCTCGTACGCATACCATTGTCTTCGCTGGTTATTCGGGTAAGAAGACCTATTGGGGTAAAAAGAATAAATAACGAATCGCGGAAAACAATCGCTTTAAGTTAATACTGATATTATAAACACGATGAAAACATTTCTATCTATCTTTACCGTATGCACCTTAGCCATGTCTACTGCAAATGCACAGACGCAACCCAAAGTGCAATACTTCCCGCTTCAGGATGTACGTTTGCTGGATAGTCCTTTTAAGCAGGCGCAGCAGACTGACATGAATTACATTTTGGCCCTACAGCCCGACCGTTTGCTAGCGCCCTATTTGCGCGAAGCGGGTCTGACTCCAAAGGCTGAATCGTACACCAACTGGGAAAATACGGGCTTGGATGGTCATATCGGCGGCCACTATCTCTCGGCACTCGCCATGATGTATGCCTCTACAGGTGATAGAGAAATGTTGGATCGTCTCAACTATATGCTCAACGAGCTGCAACGGGCACAAGATGCAGTAGGGACGGGATTCCTAGGCGGAACGCCTGGCAGTGTAGAGCTATGGAGTGAAATTAAAGAGGGTAAGATCGATGCTGGTGGCTTCAGCCTTAATGGGCGCTGGGTGCCTTTGTATAATATCCATAAGATCTACGCTGGTCTGCGCGATGCATATCTTTTTGCGGGTAGTGAGCAAGCGTTAGCCATGTTGAGGGCTCTTACCGATTGGATGATCGACATTACGGCCTCCTTGACGGATGCACAGATTCAAGATATGCTCCGCAGCGAACATGGCGGCTTGAATGAAACCTTCGCCGACCTTTATGCCATCACCAAGGAAGCCAAGTATTTAGAACTGGCTCAACGCTTCTCGGAGATGGTTATCCTCAATCCGCTGATGGGGTCGCAAGATCACCTGACAGGGATGCATGCCAATACACAGATACCCAAAGTGATCGGGTACAAGGCAGTGGCTGATCAAGCCAATGATGCGGAGTGGGATAAAGGTTGTCGTTACTTCTGGGACAGAGTGGTGAATCATCGCTCGGTGTGTATCGGAGGCAACAGCGTTCGTGAACACTTCCATCCAGAGACCGACTTCACACCGATGCTGCTCGACATTGAGGGTCCCGAGACGTGCAACACCTACAATATGTTGCGCCTTACCAAACAGCTTTATCAGTCTACACCCGAGCTGGCTTTTGCCGACTATTATGAGCGTGGGCTTTACAACCATATCTTGTCATCGCAAGAACCCGAGAAAGGCGGATTCGTCTATTTCACGCCCATGCGTCCAGGTCACTACCGTGTCTATTCGCAACCCGAAACATCGATGTGGTGTTGCGTGGGTTCAGGTTTGGAGAATCATGCTAAGTATGGTGAGTTCATCTATGCTTATAGCGGCGATTCACTTTATGTGAATCTATTTATTCCTTCTACATTGGATTGGAAGAAGAAGGGTCTAATATTGACGCAGGAAACTGCCTTCCCTAATGAAGAGGAGATTCGCTTCCGGATCAAGCAAGCGCCCAAGAAAGCGTTTACACTGCTGTTGAGATACCCTTCGTGGTCTAAAGGTGCGCAAGTGATAGTGAACGGTAAGCTTCAAGATATAAAAGAGACGCCTAATGGTTATATCGCCATCAACCGCAAGTGGAAGAAAGACGACCGCGTAAGTCTGCTATTGCCTATGGAGCTAGCTATGGAGCAGATACTCGACCAGCAAGACTATTACGCTTTCACTTATGGACCCATCGTGTTGGCTACGGCTACAGGTACCAACGATCTGCAAGGTCTATTTGCCGACGATAGTCGTGGGGGACATATCGCGCATGGTTGTCAGATACCGTTGCAAGATGTACCGATGTTGATAGGTAATGTCAACGATATGCCAGCTCAGTTGAAACGACTTGCAGGTGACCAACTTGCATTTGAATTTACAGGAAATGTATATCCACAACAGTCGGAGCCATTGACCTTTATCCCTTTTTACAATCTGCATCAATCTCGCTACGAGGTCTACTGCCATGTAGTAGATGAGGCAGAGTTCAAAGGTATATTGCAAGAGGTGGAAGCACGCGAGGCGGCTGCAACAGCATTGGCCAATCGCACGGTGGATGTGATCTACCCTGGCGAGCAACAGCCCGAGTCCGATCATCATATCCGCTTCGAAGTGTCTACGACAGGTGTGCATCACAATCGCCACTTCCGCAAGGCCGATGGTTGGTTCTCGTACGAACTGAAAATCAAGGATAGCGCCAGTGAGGTGGCTTTGAAGCTACATCAGTCAGATGTTAGACCTTTTGGATTGTTATTCAACGGTGAGCTTTTGCAAGCACAACCTATGGAATCAGCCGATGCGGATGGATTTATCACGGCGATCTATCCTATACCGAACAACCTATTAAACGATAAAAATACGCTTCGCATACAGTCTGATGGACAAGGATCTACTCCTGCCATCTACGAGGTGCGAATCATGAAATAAGAAAGACATAAAGAATCAATAACTATTAAAACAAATTTTCATTTATGAGAGCAAGACTATTTTTAGGTTCACTTTGCCTTACTGCGGCAGTCTCACTTTCAGCACAGAAAAGTGCTACAATCACTCTACAGCCCGATCAGGCTACAGAGATCATTCCAAAAGAAATTTACGGCCAGTTTGCCGAACACTTGGGTACTTGTATCTATGGTGGTTTGTGGGTTGGTGAAAATTCAGATATCCCTAATACCAATGGTTATCGTACTGACGTTCTTGAAGCTTTGAAAGAGTTGCAAGTTCCTGTGTTGCGCTGGCCTGGTGGTTGCTTTGCTGATGAATACCACTGGACAGATGGTATCGGACCAAAAGAAAACCGTCCGAAGATGGTGAACAATAACTGGGGTGGTACTATCGAAGATAATAGTTTCGGTACACACGAGTTCCTTAACCTGTGCGAGATCCTAGAGTGCGAACCCTACATCAGTGGTAACGTGGGTAGCGGTACAGTTGAAGAATTGGCTAAATGGGTAGAGTATATGACCTCTGACGGTGACTCCCCAATGGCCAACCTACGTCGTGAAAACGGTCGCGACAAGGCTTGGGATGTGAAGTTCCTAGGTGTGGGTAACGAAAGCTGGGGTTGCGGTGGTAGCATGCGCCCTGAATACTATGCTGACCTATATCGTCGCTATGCAACCTATTGCCGTAACTATGATGGCAACCAACTCTATAAGATTGCCAGTGGCGCTAGTGACTATGATTACAACTGGACAAAGGTGTTGATGGAACGTGTGGGACATCAGATGCACGGACTTTCTTTGCACTATTATACTGTTCCGGGATGGGTAGGCAGCAAAGGTTCGGCTACTAACTTCGACAATGAAGACTATTACTGGACGATGGGTAAATGCCTAGAGGTAGAAGATGTATTGCAAAAGCACATCGCTATCATGAATGAATATGACAAAGACAAACGTATTGGCTTGTTGCTCGACGAATGGGGTACATGGTGGGACGAAGAGCCAGGTACTGTTCCTGGTCACCTATACCAACAAAACACTTTGCGCGATGCGATGGTAGCTTCATTGAGCTTGGATGTGTTCCACAAGTACACCGATCGTTTGAAGATGGCCAATATTGCACAAATCGCTAACGTGCTTCAATCGATGATCCTTACTGATGGAGATAAGATGGTGTTGACACCTTCGTATTATGTATTCAAGATGTACAAAGTACACCAAGACGCAAAACATTTGCCACTTGAGTTGACTTGTGATACTATCACTGTACGTGATAACCGTCAAGTACCTTTGGTGAGCGCTACAGCTTCACAAGACGCAAACGGTAAGATACACATCTCTATGTCAAACATCGACTTGAAGAACAATCAAACGGTATCTATCAACCTAGCCGACTTGAAGGTGAAGAAAGCAACAGGTGAAATCCTGACTGCTAAAAACATTACCGACTACAACTCATTCGACCAACCGAATAAAGTGACTACCACTCAGTTTAAAGACATGAAGCTGAACAAAGGCGTACTTACAGTGAAACTTCCTGCCCAATCTATCGTGGGTATCGAATTAGAATAGTGGTTTATTTATGGATTAGTTTTCTGAAAATAGGGGGCAACTTTCAAAGGTTGCTTCCTATTTTTAAATGTACTCACTCCTCCATTGTTACAAAAGCTTTTGTATAAGTTACAAATCACTATTTCCTCATCCAGATGGCGGGAAAAGTTTTTAGTTTTGCGCTATCAATCTATTAATGATAAACACAAATTGCCTATGAAATTTAGATCCTTATTATTTGCTTTTTGCCTTGCTATTCTTTTACCTTCTTCCGCTCAGGTAGTCAAGGTGAATAGTCCTGATTCATTATTGTCGGTGATCATTCAATGTGATACTGCGGGCAAACTCTATTTCCGTGCCGATTATAACGGAGCATGTATGGTCGACTTATCTCCACTAGGATTACGTACTAATAATGGTGATTTTGTTGATTCCTTGACGTTGATCAATGTGCAGAATAGCGTGATAGACAAGTCCTATCAACAGTCGCGTATCAAGATGTCCGACATCAATTATAAAGCTAATGCAACGACTTGCACGTTTGCCAATGCGGCAGGGCAACACATGGCTATAACCTTTCAGGTCAGTGATAATGATATAGCTTTTCGCTATTCTTTGCCTCAAGAAGGCGGTAAGAGTAGCGTGACGGTATTGGGTGAGGAGACAGGCTTCCGCTTTCCCTCAAAAACCACAACTTTTCTAACGCCTCAGAGCGATGCGATGATTGGTTGGAAACGCACCAAGCCTAGTTATGAAGAAGAGTATGTAGCTGATGCAGCGATGACGGCTCCCTCTAAATACGGCCATGGCTACACTTTTCCTTGCTTGTTTCGCATCTGTGATGACGGTTGGGTATTGGTTAGCGAGACGGGTGTGAATAGTCGCTATTGTGCTTCACGCTTGGGCGAATATACTGAAGGTGTATTCCCTTTGGCCTTTCCGATGCCCGAGGAGAATAACGGCAACGGTTCGGTTGCACCTGCCTTTGCATTGCCAGGATCTACACCTTGGCGCACACTTACCATTGGCAATACCTTGCAACCTATTGTAGAAACTACCATTCCTTGGGACGTAGTGGAGCCACTCTACGACACGGCACACGACTACAAGATGGGTAAAGGCACATGGAGCTGGATCTTGTGGCAAGATGAAAGCATCAACTATGCCGACTTGCAAAAATATATCGACTTGGCAGCAGCTATGAACTTTGAGTATGTGTTGATCGACAACTGGTGGGATACTAATATTGGCAAAGAGCGCATGGCGCAACTTATCAAGGAAGCTCAAAGCAAAGGTGTGGATGTGTTCCTTTGGTACAGCTCTAGCGGTTATTGGAATGACATTGTACAAGGTCCCGTCAACAAGATGGACAATGGCATCATCCGTAAGCAGGAGATGAAGTGGATACAAAGCCAAGGCGTGAAAGGAATCAAAGTCGATTTCTTTGGAGGTGATAAACAAGAAACGATGCGTCTGTACGAGGATATTTTGAGTGATGCCGACGATCATGGCTTGATGGTCATCTTCCATGGTTGTACCTTGCCTCGTGGCTGGGAACGTATGTATCCCAACTTTGTGGGTAGCGAAGCAGTATTGGCTTCAGAGAATATGATCTTCGACCAGCATCATTGCGATGTGGAAGCTTTCAACGCTACGCTCCATCCCTTCATTCGCAACTCGGTGGCAACTATGGAATATGGCGGTAGCTTCATGAACAAGCGTTTGAATAGAGGCAATGATGGTGGTACCACGCGCCGCACCTCTGATGTGTTCCAACTGGCTACGTCGGTACTCTATCAAAATCCAGTGCAGAATTTTGCATTGGCACCTAACAACCTCACTGACGCACCTGCCGTTTGTATGGACTTCCTCAAGACTGTACCTACCGAATGGGACGAGACACGCCTGATCGATGGCTATCCAGGCAAATACGTCGTGTTGGCTCGTCGTGCTGGTGATACATGGTATGTAGCGGGCATCAATGCTACCGATAAAGAGTTGAAGTTAAAACTCGATATTCCGTTTTTTGCAGGGAAGACCGTACAATGCTATAGTGATGACAAAACGAAGCAACCAGGTGTTAAGCCAATGAAGGTAAAAACCAATGGTCGTGTCGAACTAGCCATTCAGCCCGAAGGGGGAGTGGTATTAGTAGACTAATTATATATAGCGTTATAATATAAAATGAATCCTTCTGTGGGACAGATTGCCTACAGAAGGATTTTTTATTTAGGTATTATCTCTATTAATCTGCAATTCTTCAGATATAAATAGAGATGTATTATGTATTGATATTGGTTGATAGTCTGTTGGTTATCAAATTTCTATCTTTCATTTTATGTTAGATTGTTTCTTCTTTATTCAGCTATCACGCAGTTATAAATCATATTTTCAGGAATTTGTCGTTATATAGATATAAAACATTTGATTGCTTGTAACAATCTGCTTTAATATAGAGACAAATTATGATCATCACTTTTATTGTACCACCTTCTTTAGATGGTGAAAATCCGGCAGAGCGTACAGCTGGCTGTACGCGGTTGGTATATCCGATGCCCAATATATACGAATTGATTGTGGCTGCTCTATTAGAGCAGGGAGGCTATACTGTCCGATATGAGGATTTTGTCATTAAAGATAATTCCGCGACAAGATTTGAGAATTTCATAAAATCTGACCAGAGTGATTGTTATATGATTTGGTCTGTAAATCTATCTTTAGAGACAGATAAAAAAGCGATAGAGATTATCCGGAAATACTATCCCAATAAACGCATTGTTATAATGGGACCTGGTGTAACTTATTATACAGCAAAGTTGCTTCTTGATGATAATGTATTCGTGATACGTGGTGAACCCGAATACACGGTAAAAGAGCTGATCGATAATTGGGATGCTGTAGATTTTAGTTCAATCAAAGGTTTATCCTATCTTAAGCAAGGTAATATCAACCACAATCCATCTAGACCACTTATAGAAAATCTGGATGATTTGCCATTTCCGGCACGTCACTTCATTGAATCCCATGCATATACTAATCCTAAACTAAAAACCCATCCTTACACTACGGTTTTGACAAGTCGAAACTGTCCTTATAAATGTATTTATTGTGTTCCTAGCTCGTTGACATTCGCTCGCGAAATAGAATATAGGAGAGAAAATGGTAAGAAACCAAAGGTGTCTGCTCGGAGCGTAGAGAATGTTATCCAAGAGTTAGAAATGTTGATAGCGCAAGGATATAAAGCGATTGCGTTTATCGATGATAACTTTATAACTACAGCTAAACGGCTGCGCCCTATCTGTGAGATTCTCAAGAAGCATAATATCGTTTGGGGATGTCAAGCGCGGGCCGATGCCATTACAGAGGAGATTGGTTCGATATTAAAAGAGTCGAATTGCCAATTCGTAGATATTGGTGGCGAGAGTTTCAACGATGACATATTGCGATATATAAAGAAAGGCGTCAATTCGGAACAGATCCTGGAAGGTTTGGATATCCTTAAAAAGAACGATATCCCTGTTAAGCTGAATATCTTGATAGGTACTTCTCCGTTGGAGACAGAAGATACCGTGAAGGATACTTATCGTAAAGCGATTGAGCTTGGTGTGAGTCAAGTGATGTTCAATATTGTTGCTCCTTTTCCGGGTACTGTTTTCTATGACATTGCAAAAGAGAATAATTGGATCATCGGTGGCGACTATTCACCTACAGATGTGCAGCACCACTCCATACTGAGTTATCCCAATTTAAGCAATAAGCAGATGGAGAAGCTTTTATTTAAGAATAACATTAAGTTCTTCCTTCGACCGTCATTCATTATGATGCATATTTCGAAGTTCAATTCATTTTATGACTTTTTCATCGCTTGCAAAGCACTGAAAAGAAAACTCTTCCATTAATTATCTGCTTCTAAGATGAAACTAACTGTAATCTTGATCACTTGGAATTCGGTCTGTTATATAGAAGAATGTATTAATTCATTACTATTATCTGTATCAAACATCAATTCTGAGATTATCGTTGTCGATAATGGATCCACGGATGAAACATTGGACTTATTGTCTAATTATTCAAGCCAAATTACGCTTCTTCGCAATGACACTAATCAAGGTGTGGGTGCTGCTCGTAACAAAGCTATTAAAAAAGCGCAAGGGGAGTATATATGGATATTGGATATAGATACGATAGTGAATAAGAATGCTATAGAACAAATGCTAGCATATATCGAATCCAACAAGAATTGTGGTTTATGTGCTTGTAAGCTTGTTTCAGAATCGGGGGAAGTACAAGATAGCTGTCGTAAGTATCCTTTGATAAAGTATAAGATAATGAATGTGCTATCTTCAAAATTAGGAAATATCAGTTTTTTAGGAACGCTAAAGAGGTATGTTGATAGAAAGAATAGTACACAATTCTATGCTGAATCATTAGCAGGGAATGAACCTTTTACTGTCGAATATGTGATTGGTGCCTGTCAGTTAACTAAGAAATCGCTTATTGAGAAGGTGGGATATATTGATGATAATATATTTTATGGACCAGAAGACGCCGATCTTTGTATTCGCATTTCAAGGCTAGGTTATTCAATTGCTTGTCTACCTAGTGTATCTATCATTCATCATTACAATCGTGTAACAAATAGATCCTTTTTCTCTAAACTAACATTGATGCATATCCGTGGTTTGATTTATTTCTATAAGAAGCATTCTTTTTAATTGAATAGAGAAACTATATTATCATCCCTATTTTGAATCGGTGTATTATTGGTTAAATGATTAGAACAAAGCATCTGTCTTATCGTTCTACTAGAATTAACTAATTATTCATAGTATGAAACAACAAAAGGTAATGTATGCATTTAACGATGATACAAAGTGGAAGAAAATTCTAGGCGATGCAACAGGTTTGCTTGACCACCCTGAGCGCATTGATAAGATCGTTATCATTGCCATGGGAACAGCTATTCTATCATTGTTGCGCAGTAGCATTCTTGCTGATTTTAAGAAAGAAGTCAGCGATATGTCGGCTAGGGGTGTGGAGTTTTATATCTGTAGTGGCACTTTAATGCGATTCGGATTGACACCTGATCTGTTATTGCCGGAGGTAAAAGTAGCTGTTGACGGTTCGGATATCAAGATACTTGAACTTAAGGAAGAGGGCTATTTCCTCTTTGCACTGCCCTATATCTAATATTTAAAAGCTCGGTATTAGCCGAGCTTTTAAACATTTATGGACTATCGATGTTATCCCAAGAATAACTTCATATCGTTGCTCACGTCCGTGATGCCTGCTATACCAAACTTATCCACCAATACATTTAGCACATTGGGCGAAAGGAAGGCGGGGAGGGTAGGACCCACATGAATATCCTTGATACCCAGCGATAGAAGTGCTAGGAATACGATTACCGCTTTCTGTTCATACCATGCTATATTATATTCGATGGGCAGTTCATTGACATCAGCCAGCCCAAATACCTCTTTCAGCTTCAAGGCGATCATCACTAGTGAATAACTGTCGTTACACTGTCCGGCATCCAATACGCGTGGTATGCCACCGATATCGCCGAGAGGAAGTTTGATATAGCGGTACTTGGCACATCCTGCCGTAAGAATGATCGTGTCTTTGGGCAATGCTTCAGCGAATTCAGTGTAGTATTTACGTACTGACATACGACCATCACAGCCTGCCATCACGAAGAATTTCTTTATAGCACCCGATTTCACAGCTTCCACTACCTTATCAGCCAAAGCCACCACTTGTGCATGGGCAAAACCACCGACTATCTCACCTGTCTCTATCTCAGTGGGTGGAGGACATTTCTTGGCATGTTCGATAATTGCCGAAAAGTCTTTCATCTTTCCCTCTTCCCGATCCGGGATATGTATGAATCCCTCAAAGCCAACAATACCTGTGGTATATACCTTGTCGGCATACGTTGCATTCGGAAGAGGAGGCACTAAGCAGTTGGTGGTGAATAGTATAGGTCCATTAAAGGTTGTGAATTCCTCTTTCTGTTTCCACCAAGCATTTCCATAGTTCCCGGCAAAGTTGCTGTATTTCTTAAACGCTGGATAATAGTGGGTAGGTAGCATTTCGCTATGCGTATATACATCCACCCCGCTATCCTTGGTTTGTTCCAGTAAATCATACAAATCGCGCAGGTCATGACCTGATATCAGGATACCTGGATTCTTGCGCACCCCTATATTCACTTTAGTGATTTCAGGATTACCATAAGTCGTGGTATTGGCCTTATCTAGCAGCGCCATGGTTTTTACGCCATATTCTCCACACTTCAACACCCATCCCACCAACTCATCAGCGCTGAGATCCTTTGTAGTGGCCACGAGTCCATCTTGCATAAAGTCATAAATACTTTCGTCTTCAAAACCCAGCTTCTCGGCATGTTCGGCATAAGCAGCCATACCTTTTATACCATATGTCAACAGTTCGCGGAGTGAACGTATATCCTCATTATCTGTTCGCAATACGCCCACATCTTTAGCTTTTGCTTCCATCTCATCAATATTTTCTGACTTCCAGCTCTGACAGTCACAGTTCGGACAGCCCACTTTTGCTACAGGAAGTGAGTCGCGTAGGGCGATGGCTTCCTTGATGCGTTTCACAAAGCGTTCTTTGTCGAAGTTGGCATTGGTAATGGTCATGAATAGCGATTCGACGATGAAGCGGTTCACCTTTGGGGCGATTTTTTGTCCACTCTTTCGCATATCTATTGTGCGATAAGAAATACCTTTTAGCAGAAAGATCAGTAAATCTTGTAAATTGGCAACCTCGGGTTGCTTGCCGCATACTCCTCTAACTGTACAACCTTGATTCTTGGCTGTTTCTTGACATTGATAACAGAACATAGTCATAATTGTAATGAATTGGTTAATAGTTATTTATAGAGAACAAAAGGATGGAAAGTATGTTTATATAGTTAACTTGATTTCTAAATTTAATATCGTTTGATCATGAAGGAATTTGAACCAATAAAAGGACCATTCGTACTCAAAACGCGGATTGAATATTCTCCTGGAAGCATTGTGAGTCAGCAGATCACCAAGAATGGTGCAGGTAATATTACCCTCTTTGCTTTTGACGAAGGTCAGCAATTGAGTGAACACACAGCTCCATTTGATGCAGTGATACAGATTGTAGAAGGTAAGGCCGAAATCCATTTGGGTGGCCAAGGTTATCATTTGAACGAAGGCGAGATGCTGATTATGCCTGCCAATGTACCACACGCTGTATTTGCCACAACCCGTTTCAAGATGCTTTTGACTATGATTAAAGGTTGATGTATTTCTGATATACGTCTTGAGAAGCGCAATCTGTTTTGGATACGGGTTGCGCTTATTTAGTTCCTCAGCCCAGATAAAATTTCCTTGTCTTTCAGCATTTCGGATAAATTCTCCTATTTTTGCCGCTAATGCAGTACGCTATACTTTAAAACCTATGAAAACCATCTTCCGAACGATCATACTCATCTCCTTTCTTTTCATTTGCCTGCCATTTTGCAAGGCCGATAATCTCCTTTTCACTGCAATCGATGCCTCGGATGGACTCAGTGACAATCAGGTGCGCTATATCCTTCAGCTACATGATGGGCGGATGGTTTTTACGACCAATGGTAATCTCAACCTGTATGATGGGACCAACTTCACTTATATCCATCGTTCGCCGCAGCATATCTTCCCGATAGAGGGTTATCGGGGGCATTATCGTATCTATCAGCAGGGTGATAGCTTATTGTGGATCAAGGAGATGGGGAAGTTGATGTGTGTAGATCTTCGCAAAGAACGCTATGTGGAAGAACGACCTACTTGCTTATCCGATACCCGGTTCACTGACGAGGTGAAAGACCTGTTCGTAGATAGCCGGCAGCGATTGTGGTTGTTGCGAGGTGATATGTTGACCTTGCCTGATGACCCGTCTTCAGCCATCGATCTATCCGCTCAGACGAGCGAGCTGCAAGACCTTTGGGCAGACGGGGAAAGCCTTTATTTGTTCTATGATACGGGTGTTGTCACTTGCTTTGACTTAGCCACCCAGCAGCCTTTGTATGCCACCAATGCTTATCCCGAACAGCTTATTCCAGTGTTCGACAAGACCTCCTTGGTAGTGAAAGGGCCAAGCGGACTTTATCAGTTGCGCAATGGTCGTAAAGGTGGTTTCTTCCTCTTCGATCCCGAAGAAAGAACGTGGCAACAACTCCTTGAAACAGATTATGCGCTCAATACATTGATTGTGACTCCCGATGATAAATCTTATGTGAGCTGCGCCAATGGTCTTTGGATAGTAGATTGCGCATCGGGTGCGAAACAATATATCCCTTCACTGCGTAGTGTCGATGGGCGAGTGTTCGATACCGAGATCAGCACCTTGTTCCAAGATGCTCAGGGTGGACTATGGCTGGGCACGCTCAACCGTGGGTTGCTTTATTATCACCCACATCGCTATAAGTTCGACTTTATTGGCAACTCCTACTTCACTAACGATCACAAAGACTTCCTTGTTGAGGCTTTTGCTGAAGATGTCGCTGGCCGTCTTTATCTGCAGACCAATCATGGTTACTACAGTTACCAGAAGGAGAAGGGGCATCAATTATCGCCTCTCACTTTCATGCAGCTCCCTCGCGAGGTGCAGCATGCTTTCAATCGCTATGATCTTGGAGGCCTTACATTGGTTGATTCGCGTGGTTGGCAATGGACAGGCACACAAGATGGCCTCTTCTTGCGGAAGTCTTCAGAGTCCACCCCTATTGTTTACCACACGGAAGATGGTCTGGTGAACGGCTCTATCCGTGCTCTGTTAGAAGATCTATCTGGCGATGTTTGGGTGACGACCAGTTATGGTATTACGCGCGTAGTAGTAAGTGGCGAAGCGATTCAGTTCATTAATTACAACCCTTATGATGGAACATTGAGTGGCGAATATGCCAATGGTTCTGCCTTTCAGACGAGTGACGGTACACTTTGCTTTGGTGGGGTGAATGGTTTCAACCTGGTTCGTCCTCATTTGCTAGATAGTTCATCCATGCCGTTATCGCCCGTCTTTACGGCTTTGTCGTTGCGAGGTGAGCGAGTGGCGGTGGGACAGACTTATGAAGGTCGTGTACTATTGCCTCAATCGACCGCTTTTACCCAGCAGATCACTCTGGCGCACAATGAGAATTTTCTTACTCTCGAATTTTCTGCGCCCAATTACCGTAACCCCTCCCAAACTAGCTATCGTTATCAACTCGAAGGGCTAGATGCCGATTGGCAAGAAATGACTAGCCGCACCAAAGACGGCAAAGCCTATATCTCCTATACCGCACTTCCATCGGGCAGTTATACCTTTCGCATCAAGGCTTCGGACAGTTATGATTGGACGGGCGATGAACGTAGGGTAGAGATTGTAGTCCTCACCCCTTGGTGGCGCACCACATGGGCCTATATCCTCTATTTATTGCTATCCCTTTCGCTTGCTTCATTCATCTTCTACCTCTATCAACGTCGCATGAGGGAGAAGATAGAACAGAAGCACAAAGAAGACCTCTTGTTGCTGCGTGTCAAAAACCTGATTGAGCAATGCAACCTGCTCGAAGCCGAGCGGATACCTAAAGCCCAAGAGCAGCCAACCGATGAACCCAAGGAGCAGAATCCAGATGAGGCCGCCTTCATTTCGCGCGCCATCGAGCTGGTAGAAAAGAACCTCTATGAGTCCAACTATTCGGTGGAGCAGTTGAGCCGTGACCTATGTATGGATCGTACGGGACTCTATCGCAAGCTGGTGGCTGCCATGAACCAGACACCATCACTTTTCATCCGTAGCATACGGTTGCAGAAGGCGGCACAGCTGCTTGCCGAAAACGAACTGAGCATCACCGAAATCTCTGACCGACTGGGATTCAGTACTCCCAGCTACATGAGCAAATGTTTTCAGGAAGCCTATGGTTGTCGTCCTTCCGAATACACGAAAAAACAGCTTCAACCAGTGCAATCCCCCATGAAATAGCAGTTTTCAACATAGTTGTTGTTGGTTTCAACCAGATTGTTGGTCTTTCAGAGTCATCCTGCGATACCTTTGCTCCCATCATTTTAAACAATAAAACAATCGTAACCATCTACAATCATGAAAACCATTTTCCGATTAAAAAGGCATTTTTCCGTCTTTCTCGTATTGTGCTTCTGTCTGAGCACTGTGGTGGCGCAAGACTATCAAAAACTACCGCAAGGCATCAAGACGGTAGTAGGCACAGACCATATCGAAATCAACTTCTATAACCCCGCTACCGTCCGTATTCTGAAATCGCCCGTGGGCTGGAACTATACGAAAGATAACCTTGTAGTGATCGAAGAACCTCAATCCGTGAAAGTCTCTTTTACCCAACAAGACGATATCGTTAAACTAAAAAGTAGCGCAATACAAGTAGCATTAAACCTGAGTACAGGTGTCATCAGCTATTATGATACCAAAGGCAATGAACTGCTGACCGAGCAGGGCCAACCTCAATTCATCGACTTCAATGATGCAGGTACAAAGACTTTTCGTGTGAAACAAAGTTTCCTATTGGAAGGCAATGAGCCCATCTACGGTCTAGGCATCTTGCAGAACGGAAAGATGTCACAACGCAACCAGACCAAACACCTGGTGCAAGGCAATGTGGAAGATGTGACTCCCTTCATTCAATCTATCAAAGGCTATGGTTTGTATTGGGACAACTACTCGCCCACACTCTTTGCCGATAATGCCGATGGCATGTCATTCGAATCGGAAGTAGGCGACTGCGTGGACTATTACTTCATGTATGGTGGCAATGCCGATGGTGTGATCGCCCAGATGCGTGCCCTCACAGGAGAAGTGCCTATGTTCCCTCTCTGGACCTATGGCTACTGGCAGAGCAAGGAACGCTATAAAAGTCAATATGAACTGCTCGGTGTAGTGGATAAATACCGCGAACTAGGCGTACCGTTGGATGGTATCATTCAAGACTGGCAATATTGGGGCACCAACTACCATTGGAACGCGATGGAGTTCTTGGATGGTGGTTTTCCCGATGCCAAGCAGATGATCGACGATGTGCACGCCAAGAACGCCAATATCATCATCACCATCTGGTCTAGCTTCGGCCCGATGACCAAAGCTTACCGTGAGATGAACGAGAAAGGCATGTTGTTCAACTTCAAGACCTGGCCGCTCTCGGGTGCAGATGCTTGGCCACCCAACATGGAATACCCATCGGGTGTGCGCGTGTATGACGCTTACAATCCCGAAGCACGCGACATCTATTGGAAAAACCTCACACGCCTCTATGACCTAGGTATGGACGGTTGGTGGATGGACTCTACCGAACCCGATCATCTTGACTTCCAGCCCGAAGACCTTGATACACCTACCCATCTAGGCTCGTTCCGCCGTGTACGCAATGCCTATCCATTGGTAACAGTGGGCGGTGTATACGATCATCAGCGCGCTACCACTTCGGACAAACGTGTGTTTATCCTCACCCGCAGCGGCTTTGCCGGTCAACAGCGCTATGGTGCTAATGTATGGTCGGGCGACTTGGGCTCGTCGTGGGAGTCGCTCCGCAACCAGATACCAGCCGGACTCAACTTCACGTTGACGGGTAATCCCAACTTCAACAGTGACATTGGCGGTTTCTTTGCCAGTGCCTACAACAAGACTTTCATGGACGGCTCGGCCTCGCGCAATCCGCTCTATCAGGAACTTTATGTACGTTGGTTGCAGTTTGGTGCCTTCAACCCCATGATGCGCTCGCACGGCACGGACACTCCCCGCGAAATCTACAACATGAGCGAACCGGGCGACCCCGTATATAGCGCTATAGAGAAGGCCATCAACCTGCGTTACTCGCTATTGCCCTATATTTACTCCACCTCGTGGGACGTGACCAACAAGCAAGGTAGCTATATGCGTGCTTTGATGATGGACTTCCCGCAAGATCAAAATGTATGGGACCGTAACGATGAGTTTATGTTTGGCAAATCTATCCTGGTGGCACCCATCGTGCATGCGCAATACACTCCCGAAGCTGTAGTCGATGTGGATGAAAACGAAGGATGGAACCGTGACAACTCGAACGGTAACAAGACGGTAGGAGAGGTCGATTTCACCGCGCAGAAAGCTACTCAAGTCTATCTGCCTCAGGGCACTGACTGGTACGACTTCTGGACGAACCAAAAATACCCAGGTGGTCAGACAATCAATCGTGAATCGACTCTCGATCTGATACCGCTCTATATCAAGGCGGGTAGCATCGTACCTATCGGACCGGTTGTGCAATATGCCACTGAAAAGCCTTGGGACAACTTGGAACTGAAGGTTTACAGTGGTGCCGATGGCAGCTTTACGCTCTACGAAGATGAGTTCGATAACTACAACTATGAAAAAGGAGCATACACCGAAATTCCTATGTCGTGGAACGATAAGACACAGCAGCTTACCATTGGTGCACGTAAAGGTGCTTATGAGGGCATGTTGGCCGATCGCCAATTCACGATAGTGAAACAGGATGGAACACGCAAAGTAATTAATTATAAAGGTAAAAAGGTTGTTGTAAGGATGTAACGAAGTATTAGATTTTATGAATTGAAGGATGGTGGAAGGGCGACTTTCTATCATCCTTTTTTAGTTTAGCTGTGTATATGTAAAGAAATGAAAAAAGACTATTGGCATTTTACTGCGATTGCTGGGCGTGTGTTCTCTATTAATGTTCTTGATTTCCAGTGTATTATCGTTTTTTACTTTTCTTGTTCTATTGACTGCCCTTATTCACCGTGCTGAATAGCTGTGGTCATTACGCCAGATAGCCTTAGTCAACATGCTGCGCAGGTGTGTCCCGTATCCTTCCCAAAAGCAATTCTTATCAAGTTAAAGAATTTGAAAAAATATTTTAATAGGATATTTATAGCTCATTTTCGAAAACTATTTCTACATTTGCAGTGTTAACAAGATTGTTAAACATAAATGTTGATTCATGAAAGAAGAAAAGAACAACGAACAAATCATATTGCAAGCCGCTGAAGAAGAGTTTCTTATTAAAGGATATGCCGCTGCCAAGACGATGGAGATAGCCAAGAAGGCGGGTGTCACCCATGCCATGCTCCACTATTATTTCCGAACTAAAGAGAATCTTTTCAACAAGGTCTACGAATCGAAAATCGTCTTACTGAAAGAGTCTATATTCATCTTGCTCCATGACCATCCCGCCACGTTTGTAGAGCGACTGAGATCGGGTATCGAAGGGCATTTTGACTTTCTGCGTGCCAACCCTAAACTACCGCTTTTTATCATCAATGAGATGATTTCTAAGCCTGAGCGTATGGAATTGCTGAAAGAGTCGATTGGTCGTGTGGCGCAAGAGGTCTTCGGTCCTTTGCAACAGCAGTTGGACGAGGCGCACCAGAAGGGTTTGATAAAAGAGATCAAGGCAACAGATTTGCTGATTGATGTGATTTCGCTCAATGCCTTCGTATTTGTGGTTTATCCTTTGGCTCAATCTATCGTTTTACCGATGTATTCCAGTGAAGACGAATTCTTTGAGGCGCGAAAACAAGAGAGCGTGCGCACGATTTTTGCGCGTTTGGGCATTGATGCATCAATGGTGTAAAGACAGAAATATGTTATCTTCAATAAGACGTAAAAACAGAATATGAACAGATTACTAACCATCAGCCTTTTGCTCTTTTCGGTTTTGACTTTGCGTGCGCAAGTCACCTTGGAGCAATGCCAAGAGTGGGCGCAGCAGAACTATCCGTTGATCCATCAGTATGGATTGATTAAGAAGACGGCAGACTACTCGCTGTCCAATGCCAGTCGCAGCTGGATACCTCAGGTATCGCTGGCCGCTCAGTTTTCCTATCAGTCGGCAGTGACAGGATTTCCCGATGATATGCTGGACATCTACGAGAAGATGGGTGTTTCTATCAAAGGGCTTAGTCACGAGCAGTACAAAGTGGGTGTCAACCTGAATCAGAAGATTTGGGATGGCGGTGCATCGGGTGTGGAACGCCATGCAGCGAAATCGCTGGAGGAGGTGCAAGCGGCTCAGAACGATGTGGGGATGTATGCCTTGCGACAGCGCATCAACAATCTTTTCTTTGGTTGTCTGCTGCTGGACGAACAGTTGCGCCAGAACGAAAACCTGCAAAATCAACTCCGAAGCAATATCGCTGTGCTCGATGCCTATTTGCAGAACGGGGTGGCGATGCCCTACGATGTGGCGATGATGCAAGCAGAACTCCTCACGGCTCAACAGCAGCAGACGCAGATCGAATCGTCACGCGATGCTTATCGCACCATGCTAGCGGTGATGACGGCTTACCCTATTGATGCACTGGTTGCGCCCCAAGAGGAAGTGGTCGATGTGGCTACCATCAATCGTCCCGAGTTGGAACATATCAACAAGCAATGGTTGCAGTTGATGGTCAACGAGAAAGGTATCCGCTCGGCATCCAACCCTTATATCGGTGCTTTTGCCGAAGGCTTTTATGGTAATCCGGGCTTGAATCTTTTTAAAAGCATGTTTGAAGATAAGTGGACGTGGAACTTTGTGGGAGGTATCAAGATACAGTGGAACATCAGCTCTTTTTATACACGAAAGAACGACCTGAACAAGATAAAGCTGGCACAAGACCAACTGGCTGTACAGCGTGATATGTTCTTGTACAACAATCGCTTGGAGGTGATAGAGCAACAACGGGCCATCGTCCGTATGCGCCGACTGCTGGAGCAGGATGCCAAAATCGTGGAGTTGCGCGCCACCGTGCGCAGTGCCTACGAAGCCAAGCTCAGGAGTGGAGTGATCGAGGTCAACGATCTGCTGAAAGAGATCACCAACGAGAATCAGGCACGCATAGCCGAGGCGATGCACCGTGTCGAACTACTACAATCCCTATACAATCTGAAATATACCGTAAACAATTGAGAAGATGAGAAATTGTGCTTTACTTATACTGGTGCTTCTTGTGGCGAGTTGTCATAAGAAAGAGAATTTTGACGCGACAGGTACTTTCCAAGCTACCGAAATCCTCATTTCGAGTGAGGTGACGGGGCGCATCTGGAGTCTAGACATTAATGAAGGGGATGTGGTGCAGCCGCTCCAAGTGGTGGGTATCATTGACTCCACACAGCTCTATCTTAAAAAGCTGCAACTGATGGAGAGTGTACGTTCCGTGAGCAGTGACCGTCCCGACATCGGTAAGCAGATTGCTGCCACTAAGGAGCAGTTGGCCAATCAGAAAGTGGAGCAACGACGCATACAGAACCTCTTCCAACAGAATGCCGCTTCGCAAAAACAGTTGGATGATATCAACACCGCTGTGCTGGTGCTTGAAAAGCAGCTGGAAGCGCAACTCTCCTCGCTGAGCAACCGCACGGCAAGCATTGATGCACAAAGCTCTTCGATTGACGTGCAGATAGCGCAGCTGGACGAGCAGTTGAGTTATTGTCAAATCAAGCCTTATGTAGGGGGCACAGTGCTCGATAAATTTGCTGAGGTGGGCGAACTGGCCACGGTGGGCAAGCCGCTGTTCAAGTTAGCTGACCTGGATAAGATGTATCTGCGCGCTTATGTCATCTCCGCGCAGCTGGCCGATATCCAATTGGGCGATAAGGTAAAAGTTGTGGCACAGTTTGGCGGCGACAAGCAGCGTGATTACGAAGGTACGATCTATTGGATTGCCTCACAAAGCGAGTTCACCCCACGCAACATACAGACAGTAGACGAACGTGCCGAACTGGTCTATGCCATCAAGATCAGTGTGGCGAATGATGGCTACCTGAAGATAGGCGGCTATGGCGAAGTCTTTTTCCAATAATCCCATCCGCTAGCACTACGAGGCATGAATGCGATAGAGATAAATAACATATCCAAGACTTATGGCGCTCTCCATGCGCTGACCGATGTATCGTTCAGCATAGGCGAAGGCGAGATATTCGGATTGATTGGGGCTGACGGGGCAGGTAAGACCTCCCTGTTTCGCATCCTCACCACCTTGATACTGCCCGATAGTGGGACTGCTGCTGTGGCAGGGTTGGATGTAGTAAAAGAGTATAAGCAGATCCGTTGTTCGGTGGGCTATATGCCTGGTCGCTTCTCGCTCTATGGAGATATGACTGTCAAAGAAAATCTGGACTTCTTTGCTTCGGTCTTCGGAACTACCATCGACGAGAACCGAGATTTGATTGAAGACATTTATTGCCAGATAGAACCCTTCAACAACCGCAGAGCAGCAAAACTGTCGGGAGGTATGAAACAAAAACTGGCTCTTTGCTGTGCCTTGATCCATAAACCCAAGGTATTGTTTCTGGACGAACCCACTACGGGTGTCGACCCTGTGTCGCGCAAGGAGTTTTGGGAGATGCTCCACAACCTGCGCAAGAAAGGTATATCGATACTGACCTCCACACCCTATATGGATGAGGCAGGCCAGTGCGACCGCATCGCCTTTATCAAGGCAGGACGGATATTGACCATCGACACGCCACAGGGCATTGTGGAGGCATTTGGTGAACCTCTCTATGCGGTGTCGGCCGATAAGATGCACACGTTGCTCTACGATGTGCGCGCCTATGCCGATGTCAAGCGTTGCTATACCTTCGGGGAGACACACCATTTCACCATCAAAGATACAGCGCTGAATACCACCGATTTCATCGGTTATTTGCAGCAGAAAGGGTATACAGATATACACGTAGAATCCATCACGGCAACAGTGGAAGACTGTTACCTCAAACTTTCCGAATCATGAACGAGTATGCCATCGAGGTGCACGACCTCACGAAGCGGTTCGGCACATTCACCGCAGTAGACCATATCTCTTTCCAAGTGAAGAAAGGCGAGATATTCGGTTTCCTAGGCGCCAATGGTGCAGGGAAGACCACTGCTATGCGCATCCTGTGCGGTCTAAGCTTCCCCACCGAAGGAACGGGAACTGTGGCAGGCTACAACATCGCCACCCAGTCCGAGCAGATCAAGAAATCGATCGGTTATATGAGCCAGAAATTCTCGCTCTACGATGATTTGAAGGTGTGGGAGAATATCCGACTTTTTGGAGGTATCTATGGCGTTGCGCCCAAAGAGATAGAACGGCGTACCGAGGAATTGCTGACCACGCTGAACTTCACTGCCGAGCGCGACTCGCTGGTGAAGAAGTTGCCTTTGGGCTGGAAACAGAAGCTCGCCTTCTCGGTGGCTATCTTCCACGATCCACAAATCGTGTTTCTGGACGAGCCTACAGGTGGGGTAGACCCCGAGACGCGCCGACAGTTTTGGGAGATGATTTACGAAGCCTCCGACCGAGGTATCACCATATTTGTCACCACGCACTATATGGACGAAGCCGAATATTGCGACCGTGTATCCATCATGGTCGATGGCAAGATTGAGGCGCTGGACACGCCACAAAACCTGAAAAAGAACTATCAGGTAAGTTCGATGGAAGAGGTCTTCTATCTGCTTGCCCGAAAAGCCACCCGTAACGAATAAGATTGGAGATGAAAGTATTTATAGCTTTTGTAAAGAAGGAGTTTCTGCATATATTCCGCGACTACCGCACCCTGCTGATTCTGTTGGGCATGCCAGTGGTGCAGATACTGTTGTTCGGTTTCGCCCTATCGGTGGAGATCAACAACATCAATCTCGCAGTGGTAGCCCCCAAGCGAACGGAAACCATACGGCAGATCACCGACAAGATAGCGGCGAGCAACTATTTCACGCTAGTGGGAGTTTATCCCGATAGCCAGCAGCCACGCGAACTGATGCAGCGTGAGAAGGTCGATGTCATACTGGGTTTTTCGTCCGACTTCGACCCGACCGTGCAGCCGCAGACCGATGCGCAGATACAGATTACTGCCAATGCCTCCAATCCCAATATGGCCGTGCAAGAGACGATGTATGTGCAATCCATATTGGCCGACTATTTCGCTTCACAGCACCCCAATCGGTCTGCACCTGCCATCACGCCCGAAGTGCACTACCTCTACAATCCCGGTATGCAGAGTGCGTTCAATTTCGTGCCCGGCATCATGGGGCTGCTGATGATTATCATCTGTACCATGATGACTTCCGTGTCTATCGTACGCGAGAAAGAGACGGGCACGATGGAAGAATTGTTGGTGTCGCCGGTGCGCCCCATCAATATCATCCTGGCCAAGATGGTGCCCTATTTCACTTTGTCGTGCGCCAATCTAGTGACCATCCTTATTATTGCCCGTTTTGTGCTCGGTGTGCCAATCACGGGAAGTCTAGTGAGTATCTTCGGAGTATCACTCATCTACATCATCCTCTCGTTGGCATTGGGCCTATTGATCTCCAACCTCGTCAAGACACAGGTGGCGGCCATGCTTATTTCGGGTATGACCCTGATGCTACCCGTCATCATCCTTTCGGGTATGATCTTTCCATTGGAGAGCGCACCCGTGTTCTTCCAGTGGGTGTCGTGCATCATTCCTGCCCGTTGGTATATCGCTGCCATGCGCAAGCTGATGATTGAAGGGCTTTCTTGGCACTATGTGATCCGCGAAACATTGATCCTCAGTGGTATGGCACTGTTACTTATAAATATAGCCTTGTTGAAATTTAAAAACCGATTGCAGTAATGGTACTAAGATATCTTCTGGAAAAAGAGTTCAAACAGTTTAGGCGCAATGAGTTCCTGCCCCGCCTGGTACTGATCTTTCCTATCATCACGATGGTGGTGATGCCTTGGGTGGCTACGCTCGACATAAAAGACATCAATATCGCTATTGTGGACAATGACAACACCGTCTACTCGCAACGGCTGACTGACAAGATAGGCTCTACCGAATATTTCGTGGTGAAGCAGAACGCCTTGACCTATGCCGATGCCATCGAGATGATGAAGTACGGCGATGTGGACTTGATACTCGATATTCCCTATCGTTTCGAAAGGGATCTGACCACAGAGCAGCCCACCAAAGTGCTGATAGCTGCCAATGCGGTGAACGGCACAAAAGGGTCGATGGGTAGTGGTTACCTCAGTCAGATACTCACTCAGTTTACCGACGAGCTAGCTACCGAATCAAGTGGCCTACCACCCACCACGGTAGACATATCTGTGCGAAGCCTCTACAACCCCACATTGAACTATAAACGCTTCATGGTACCCGCTTTAATGTCGGTTGTCGTACTGATGATTTGCGGCTTCTTGCCTGCCCTCAATATCGTCAGTGAGAAAGAGATCGGCACCATCGAACAGATCAATGCCACCCCTGTGCGGAAGTGGCAATTCATCTTGGCCAAGCTCATTCCCTACTGGTGCATCGGATTGGTGGTACTGACCATCTGCTTCGTTATCTCTTGGCTAGTCTACGACAATCTGCCTGCAGGCAATTTCTTCGCACTCTATGTGGTGACCATTGGCTTTATCTTCGCCATGTCAGGGTTGGGCATCATCATCTCCAACTATTCACAAACCATGCAACAAGCTATGTTGGTGATGTTCTTCTTCATGTTGATCTTCAATCTGATGAGCGGTCTGTTTACTCCCGTAAGTTCCATGCCCGACTGGGCGCAGTGGATTGCCGCCTTCATTCCGCCCAAATATTATATCGAATGTATGCGTGGCATCTACCAGATGGGCGTGAGCCTTGGCGTGTTGTTGCCACAACTCCTTACCTTGTTTGCTTTTGGTGTGGTGCTTAATGTGCTGGCAGTGGTGACTTATCGTAAAAGGCAGTAGAAGTTAAGAAAGAACTAGCCCTATATATTTCCCTGTTTATACGATACAGATATCATATTCTTACCTCTATTGTCAATTTTTTGATTGATAATGTTTATCTGTGAGCTTACTTTTCCATTTTAAGCCTTCTGTGCTCTGTTTTCTCTTGAATATCTTCCTTGTTTTGGCAAATAAGTTAATGAATGTCGGTATATCGAAAACAAAACAGCCGTAAAGTTGTTAATAAGGAAAGAAAAAGAAATAATAATTTCGTAGAAAGAGAAATAATATATAAATTCGCAGCAAAACGAAATATAATATATAAAATTGATGGTTTAAAAAGATAATAAAAGAAATATAATACTATGAAGACCGAATACGATGTAATTATAATAGGAGGAGGAGCAACAGGAGCTGGAACAGCTCGCGACTGCGCACTGCGTGGCTTAAAAGTGCTTTTGTTGGAGCGTTATGATTACACCACAGGAGCAACCAGTCGTAATCATGGATTGCTTCATAGTGGTGCTCGTTATGCGGTGAACGATCCTGAATCTGCCGAAGAGTGCATTAAGGAAAATATGGTTTTGCGTCATATCGCTAGCCATTGCGTGGAAGAAACCTCTGGTTTATTTATATCCCTACCTGAAGATGATCTATCTTATCAGAAAACCTTTATAGATAGTTGTTTGCGTGCAGGAATCAATGCTCAAGCCATTTCTCCACAAGAAGCTCTTCGTAGGGAGCCTGCGGCCAATCCCAGTCTAATTGGTGCTGTTACTGTACCCGATGGTGCCGTAGATCCTTTTCGTCTTACTGTAGCCAATATCTTGGATGCACGCATGCATGGAGCGCATACTTTGGTTTTTCATGAAGTCACCAAGATGATCTTCGATCAGAATAGAATTGTGGGTGTAACTACCTATAATCATAAAACGAAGCAATTTGAAAGTTTCTATGGGAAACTGATAGTAAATGCTTGTGGCATCTGGGGACATCATATCGGACAACTAGCAGGTGTTACCATCAATATGTTTCCAGCGAAAGGCAGTCTGCTCATTTTTGGCCATCGTGTCAATAATGTCGTTTTGAATCGTTGTCGCAAACCCGCTGATGCAGATATTCTTGTTCCAGGGTCTACTATATGTCTCATAGGTACCACTTCTACTCATGTGCCTTATGATGAGATAGATAATACGCATGTCACGCCTGATGAGGTGAAACTGCTGCTGCAAGAAGGCATAAAGCTTTCGCCTGCATTAGCTTCTACACGCATACTAAGAGCCTACTCGGGTGTACGCCCTTTAGTGGCTGCCGACAATGATCCTTCAGGAAGAAGCATCAGTCGCGGTATTGTCCTTTTGGATCATGAGAACCGTGATGGGGTGCCAGGTTTCATCACAATCACAGGCGGAAAATTGATGACTTACCGGTTGATGGCCGAATGGGCTACCGACCTAGTTTGCCAAAAGCTGAATATCAACAAACTCTGCGAAACCGCCGAAAAAGAACTGCCTGGCTCGAAGGCAGTCCCCGAAAGTGTGAATAGAAACAATAAGACTATAGCCTTTAAGTCGGGGGTAGAACGTCATGGCGAACTGGTAGAAAAAATAGCAACCGATAGTCCACTGGATAAAAGCGTGGTTTGTGAATGCGAGAATGTTACAGTAGGAGAGATAAACTATGCGCTCAAGGAACTTGATGTAGACAGCTTGGTGGCCTTGCGCCGGCGTACACGTTTGGGCATGGGTACTTGTCAAGGTGAGCTTTGTGCTTGTCGTGCTGCAGGGCTACTAGGAAAAGCTCATAATTGCTCGGACAAGGCGAAAGATGATTTAGTGGTTTTCTTGAACGAAAGATGGAAAGGAATGTATCCTATAGGCTGGGGTGACTGTCTGCGCGAAAGTCAATTCTCGTCTTGGCTCTATAGCTGTGTGTGTGGACTGGCAATGAATAACAAAAACGAAGTAAACGTATGAAATTCGATACAATAATAATAGGAGGTGGGTTGGCTGGATTGATATGTGGTATTCGTCTGCAACAAAGTGGGCAAAGATGTGCCATTATCTCTACAGGCCAAAGTGCTTTGCACTTTTCCTCTGGTTCTTTTGATCTGTTGGGTTATAGCCCCGATGGGCATGAGCTGGTTCATCCTCTTGAAGGAATTGAAAACCTGAACGAAGACCATCCTTATCGTCAGCTCGACATAGAGGTGATTGAGCGCTATCTGTCTGAAATCCCCCAAATGTTTAAGAGTTCGGGGATCAACTTGCAGGGTAGTTCTTCCAATCATTATCGCATAACACCGACGGGAGGCATCAAGAATACCTGGTTGACCTTGGATGACTTCCATGTGTTTGACGCTAGGGATAAGTTCCCGTGGGAAAAGGCTTTAGTCGTGAATTTTGATGGTTTCCTAGATTTCTATCCACAGTTCATAGTCGATGCTTTCGAATCGCATGGCGTGAAGACTTATTTTAAATCCATCAGTTTGCCCGTGCTAGATAAAATACGCGAGAACTCGACTGAGATGCGCTCGGCTAATATAGCCCGTGTATTCGAATCACCTGAACACTTGGACCGAATGATTGAGATACTGGGTATTTTGGATATCGATTCGGAGGTGATTGTGATGCCGGCTGTCTTTGGTCTTGATTCTGATAAACCTCTAAACTACTTAAAATCGAAACTGAGTAAACCATTGTGTCTGATACCGACTTCTTTTCCATCAGTTCCTGGAATCCGCACACAGCAGCAACTTATTCAGCATTTTACAGCTCAAGGAGGCACACATCTTCTTGGCGATTCCGTAGTCAGTGCAATTCTAGATGATGATAATCGTGTGATAACTATAAAAACTCTCAACCAAGGCGAAGTTAACTTTGTGGCCAATGATTATATACTGGCTACAGGAAGTTTTATTAACAAAGGGCTAATTGCCAGTCCAGATTCGGTGGTAGAACCTTTGTTTAACATAGATGTGGACTATGATATGGATCGCAATAACTGGTATGACAAAAATTTCTTTAATCCGCAGCCTTATATGAACTTTGGTGTTAAAACAGACAAAGATTATAGGGCTATGCGAGCAGGTAAGAGGATAGACAATTTGTATGCAATAGGTTCTATACTTTCGGGTAGCAATATGCTTCAAGAAGGCTGTGGGGCAGGTGTGTCGCTGCTTACAGCCTTTAAAGTGGGCGACACTATACTTTCTACTAATAAACTTTAAAACGGGAGATCACTATATGAATGCACAACAAGTTAATATAAGCAAGTTCAACTTTGAACAGTGTATAAAGTGCACCATCTGTACTGTATATTGTCCAGTTGTTCCCATCAATCCAATTTTTCCTGGCCCCAAACAAGCGGGTCCGGATGGTGAGCGTCATCGTATGAAAGCTTCAGAACACTTTGAGCCTAACTTAAAACTATGTCTCAATTGCAAACGTTGTGAAGTGGCTTGTCCGTCAGGGGTGCGTATTGGTGATATCATTCAATCGGCACGTATCAAATACTCAGAACATAAACCCTTATGGCGCGATACGATGCTGGCCAATACGGATATTATGGGGAAAACTTCAACGAAATTTGCATCTCTTGTGAATGCTTCTCTCGCTTTGTCGCCCATAAAGAAGATGATGGATAGTCTCCTAAAAATAGACCATCGCCGTATGTTCCCACAATATTCGTCACAGACATTTGAAAAATGGTACAAGAAGGAAGCTAAAGCCCGACAAGGAATGTTTGCTCGTCAGATTAGTTATTACCATGGCTGTTATGTGAACTACAACTACCCTAAGCTGGGACAAGATTTGATTATGATTTTGAATGCTTTAGGTTTTGGGGTGAACTTATTGGAGAAAGAGAAATGTTGTGGTGTCGCATTGATCATGAATGGGCTGATTGATAAAGCCAAGAAGAATGCAAAACACAATTTATCGATAATAAAAAATGCATTGAGTGATAAGAACGAAAAGGTGCTGACCACATCATCGACTTGCACCTATACATTGCGAGATGAATATAATCATCTGCTAAATATGGATAACAGCGGAGAACGTGATGATATCGAAATGACGACCCGTTTTATTTATCGATTAATAGAATCAGGAGAGGTGAAAATTGTTTTTAAGGATGACTTTAAGAAGCGTATTGCTTATCATACGCCTTGTCACATGGAGAAGCTGGGGTGGTCTATCTATTCAGTTTCTTTATTGCGCATGATTCCTAATGTAGACTTTATTATGTTGAAATCTCAATGTTGTGGAATTGCGGGTACTTATGGTTTTAAAAAGGAAAACTACTCAACTTCGCAAGCTATAGGTAGCTCTTTGTTTCGGCAAATTGAGATGGCCGATGTCGATTGCGTGGCAACAGATTGCGAAACCTGCAATTGGCAGATCGAGATGTCTACGCATGCGAAAGTGATGAACCCTATAGGGATATTGGCCGAAGCGATAGATTATGAAAGAACAATAGCAATCAATGTAGTGTATAGAATTTGAGGTATAGTGCGATAAGACTGCAACAACGACAAAGCTAGAAGAAACAGGCTTGTGCAATAGGGTTTAAACCTATGTACAAGCCTGTGGTGCTTTTATATTAATTCTGATGAGAATAAATTAAACGATAATCAACTCGATACCCATTTCTTCAATGGCTTGCGCAATAGATTTCGAAATACCTGAATCGGTGATGATGACATCAACACGGTCTAGATTGCAAATTTTTCCAAAACCGCGACGGCCAAACTTAGAGGAGTCTGTTAGGATGATGACACGAAGAGAAGCTTCAATCATTTTCTTGTTAAGCATGGCTTCCTCAATATTAGAGTTGGTGATGCCATAATCAAGATCGATGCCATCTACGCCAAGGAAAAGCTTGGAACAGTTTACTTGATCGAAAAACTGAGAGGTATAATCGCCAACGACCGAAAATGAGCTCTTTCGCACCATACCCCCCAGCTGTATCACATCAACATTGGGTTTGGAATTGAGCAGTGAAGAAATTTTCAACGATGCTGTGACCACCGTAAGGTGATTATGTGCATCTGGCGCTATACATTCGGCGAATGTATAAACTGTAGAGCCTGAAGCGATGATGACTGAGTCTTCTTGCTCCAGAAGCTGCGTGGCAGCCATTGCTATTCGTCGTTTCTCGTCAATGCAAAGCTTTTCCTTCTCTTCCACATCCAAGTCGGATGCTACAGGATTGATGGGACTAGCGCTTCCATGTGTACGATAGAGCAACTTTTTGTCCTCTAAATATTTCAGATCTTTGCGGATAGTAACAGGGGTTACATCAAGCTCCTTTGATATGTCTATCACTTTTACATACCCATTCTTGTTCAAGCAATCAAGTATATACTTATGTCTTTCTGCGATACTGGCCATCTGTTCTAAGTTTTTTTTCAAATATAAGTAATTTTGATAGGAAAGCAAAAATCAAAGCTTTATTTTCATTTGAGAATGAGTTTTATGTCTCGGACTGCTCTTTTTCTGCAGAAAAGTGCGATTTGCTTTCCTATCTTTGTCGTGTTTTATAGAAATGAGATAGTAGCTGTTTCTCCTTTTGTTATTTTTTCTAATTGTTTTTCGTTTTTCCTGAATGAATTTGATAAATACAGTGTTTTTTTAGTGCTAAACATTGCTAACGAAATATCTATCAAAAATATTGGAATTTTGAAATAATACCTTCCATAAAGTCTTTTCGCTTTTATGGGATGGTGTAGAATATTTTTAATCTAATGAGTTATTAATGCTCTCTTTAAAAGTAGAATCCTCAAATCTGAATAACTTCAGAGAAGAGGATTCATAAGATTCTTATTCTTCCTGGATGACTCAAAGCTTTAGTTATTATTTTATTATACTCTTTGCTTATTTGTTCCCTTCTGTTTGCATAGATGTTTTCATGTGAGAAACGAAGCGTGTCATTGTTTATAGCTCTGTCGGACGTGAAGCTGTATGTCGCAGTTGCCATAAACAGCTTAAATGAACTGTAGTTGAAATTAAGTATAATAAAATCCCTAAACCAATCATAGTAACACTTATTTAAGCTCTTCTTGTCTTTTACGGTTTTCTCTCTTGCCTCACAGCATTCCATAAGGTCTAATATCTCGTCTGCAGATAATGATATATACCGCAATAATTCAAACTGATTGAATAACCTCTCTTTATAATTTAAATTGTGGTTATAGCAGAATTTGGCCGTTTCCATAAAGATATTTCTCCAGTATAGTTCAAGTTCCTCTTTTGTCGATCCTATGAGATTGAAATTATCGTCTAAATACTTTATATCTTTTGATATATCTTGGTTGCTAAATCCTTGACTTTTTAGCCGTTTTATATATTTAGTTTTAAATTCGCACATAAGTAATTAATTTAAGGAGTTAATGAATAATAAACATTTGGTTGACAAACGGTTGACAAAAATAAAGGAGAGAAATAGCTATGTGCTGAATATCAGCGAGTTATTTCTCTCCTTTGTGGACCAGATAGGGGTTTAGAAATAACTTTACAAAAACGAACCTGATTGCATAAGTGGTTGATAGCTAATGCTGTATGCTTTTTCGTATATCATATACTATCATTTGATATTTTGTACTTTCATAAAAGGGGGGAGGGGAAGATAGGCTTTACTCCCCCTTTGCTTTTCTTTATATTTGTACTTCAAATCAAAGCAACATAGCATGAAGGAGAAAGGTACAAAATATAATTGCAGGGTCTTTATTGACAAAGATAGTCAAATAATGATTC
>CAMTPC010000019.1 GCA_947074295.1 uncultured Bacteroides sp.
CTGCTCTTTATCAGGCTTATCATAAGATGGAAAACATCACTTCTGAACGTGCTGTAGAAACTTATGATGTAGTAGGTCCTATCTGTGAATCATCTGACGTGTTTGGTAAAGCTGTTGACTTAAATGCAGTGAAACGTGGTGACCTCATCGCATTGCGTTCGGCAGGTGCCTATGGCGAAATAATGGCCTCGGCTTACAACTGCCGCGAATTGCCTCAGAGCTATACTTCTGACGAATTGCGCTAATAGATTAAATATAGCGATTAAAATAAGAAAGCCGGGTTGAACAAACCCGGCTTTTTGCTTGTTGAAAAGTCAGTTTACGAATCAATATATTTAAAGAAAAAGACTATGATTTCGGAAAAATTGCAAAAGGCTATCAATGCGCAAATCGCTATGGAGCTATGGTCGGCCAACCTTTATATGGCAATGTCCTTCTATTTTGACAGGAATGGTTTTCAAGGATGTTCTACCTGGACACGTAAGCAGGCATTGGAAGAAACTGAACATGCCTATGAAATGGCTGGTTTCTTAACCAAACGCGGAGGTACACCAGTAGTAGAGATGATACCCGAAGTGACCAATCATTGGGATTCACCTCTCGAAGCTTTCGAGAATATCTATATGCACGAATGTCATATTTCAAAGCGAATTGATGAGTTGCTGGCTTTGGCGTCTTCTGAGAAAGATAACGCTGCACAAGATTTCTTCTGGAAATTTGTACGTGAACAGGTAGAGGAAGAAGCGACTGCGTCGGGTATTGTAGAGCGTATGAAAGTGGCAGGTGATAATAGTATATTATATATTGACGGCCAGCTTGGAAGGCGACAATAGTTTTCTTTGATTTATAAAAGAAAAGGCTTGAAAATCTTTCTGAATAGATTTTCAAGCCTTTTCGTATGCGTTTAGGATTACTTTAAGACACCTAATTCTTTTCCAATTTTGATGAATGCATCGATGCATCTATCTAAATGTTCTATTTCGTGAGCGGCCGAAAGCTGAACGCGGATACGAGCTTCGCTGCGTGGCACTACTGGGAAATAGAAGCCTGTAACATATATGCCTTCATCGAGCATGCGTGCCGCATAGGTCTGTGATAGCTTTGCATCATATAGCATGACAGCACAAATAGCACTCTGTGTGGGTTTGATGTCAAAACCAGCTGCCAGCATCTTATCACGGAAGTAGTTGACATTTCTCATCAATTTATCGTGCAGTTCATTGCTTTCAGCTAACATTTTAAAGGCTTCGATACCTGCTCCTACTACCGGGGGGGCTACTGAATTGGAGAAGAGATAAGGACGACTGCGTTGGCGAAGTAGATCGATGATTTCTTTACGACCTGTAGTAAAACCACCCATGGCACCACCAAATGCTTTGCCTAAGGTGCCTGTGTAGATATCTACTTGTCCGTAGGTGTCAAAAAGTTCGCTAACCCCATGACCTGTGGGACCAACAACACCTGCCGAGTGAGATTCGTCTACCATTACCAAAGCATCATACCGTTGAGCAAGCTGGCAGATATCCTCTAATGGCGCTACATTGCCATCCATTGAAAAAACGCCATCTGTTACGATAACTCTGAAACGTTGAGTTTGAGCTTCCTGCAAGCATTTTTCTAATTCTTCCATGTTGGCATTTGCATAGCGATAACGCTTGGCTTTACAGAGTCTTACTCCGTCTATGATAGAAGCATGGTTGAGCGAATCAGAAATAATGGCATCCTGTTCGCTTAATAATGGCTCGAAAACACCTCCGTTGGCGTCAAAACAAGCAGCATAAAGTATGGTGTCTTCGGTTTTGAAATAATCAGAGATTGCTTTTTCAAGTGTTTTGTGAAGATCTTGTGTTCCACAAATGAAGCGTACGGACGACATGCCATAACCTCGTTGATCCATAGCTGACTTAGCGGCAGCTATCAAACGTGGATGGTCAGACAGTCCTAAATAATTGTTTGCACAGAAGTTTAACACTTCCTTGCCTTTTACAGCTATGACTGCACCTTGCGGGCTTTCAATGATTCGCTCCTCCTTATAAAGACCAGCATCTTTTATTTCAGAAAGCGTCTGGCAAAGGTGCTCTTTTAGTTTTCCATACATAATACTCAAAGTTTATTGGGTTGAGCTGCAAAGGACACTATTTTTTGTGAAATAAACAATAACTAATTGATTTAAAACAGAAAAAAAAGTGCTTACTTTGCTCGCAATTTAAGAGAGAAATTTGTTCTTAAATTAATAAAACTGAGTAACAACTAATTTTGATATTTCGGCAGATAATTGATTGATATTTTAAATATTGTAATCCATAGTCCTTGATATTTGATCTACTAGTCCTTATTTGCCTGTTAAAATGATAATATAGCTTGAATTTAAGATGAAGAATATTTTAGTGATTGGAGCCACTGGACAAATAGGTTCGGAACTGACAATGGAACTGCGTAAACGCTATGGTAACTCGAATGTGGTTGCAGGGTATATTCACAATGCTGAACCAAAAGGTGAGCTCAAGGAATCGGGTCCTTGCGAAATAGTTGATGTGATGAATGCTGAACATTTGGCTTTAGTGGTAAAAAAGTATGCAATCGACACTATTTATAATTTGGCTGCATTATTGTCAGTTGTTGCAGAATCCAAACCAACATTGGCGTGGAAAATTGGTGTTGATGGCTTGTGGAATGTATTGGAAGTGGCACGAGAAAATCAATGTGCGGTTTTTACACCGAGTTCTATCGGATCATTTGGACCTAATACACCAAAGGTAAAGACTCCACAAGATACTATCCAGAGGCCAAAGACAATTTATGGAATTAGTAAGGTTACCACTGAACTTTTAAGTGACTATTATCATTTAAAGTATGGGGTGGATACTAGATCTGTGCGTTTTCCTGGCATTATTTCTAATATAACACTTCCTGGTGGAGGCACCACTGACTATGCTGTAGATATATACTATGCTGCCGTAAAAGGTGAAACATTCATTTGTCCCATAGACCAAGGTACGTTAATGGATATGATGTATATGCCTGATGCGCTAAATGCTGCGATAAAACTGATGGAGGCGGATCCAACGAAATTGATACATCGCAATGCTTTTAACATTGCAGCGATGAGTTTCGATCCGGAAATTATTTATCACTCCATCCGCCGTAGAATACCTGATTTTAAAATGATATACGATATAAACCCTTTGAAGCAGAAGATCGCCGAAAGCTGGCCAGATAGCTTGGATGATAGTTGCGCACGTGCCGAATGGGGTTGGAAACCAGAATATGATCTGGAACGGATGACAGATGATATGCTGGAGAAACTTAGTTGTAGATTGAAAAAATGAAACTAATTCTATTTCTTTTAGCTTGTGGCTTGCTTGTTATTTCTTGTAAAGAGAAAGCAGCTAGCGATAGTGCTAGTATTTTTGAAGCATTGACAGTCGATTCATTGATGTTACAAAATGATTCCATTGTCGAACTGCAAGGGTTGACAGAGGAGGATATACCAGAAGATGAACTCTTTGATGATTTTATCTATAACTTCTCTACTGATAAAGCTTTGCAGCGCAAACGCGTACGCTTTCCACTCGAGGTGAAAAATAATGCGGATGTAGATAGCTTGTCTTTGAAAAACTGGAAGCATGATTGGCTCTTCTATCAAGATAACTTCTATACTCTTATATTCGATAAAGAGGAGGATATGGAATTAATAGGTGATTTAGCCATTGATACCGCTGGTATTGAATGGATTAATATCATTGATAGGCAGATTAAAAGATATAGTTTTAAACGTGAAAATGGTACATGGTTTTTGGAGTCTATAGTGGAACGTCCCATTGAATCGGCTGATAATGAGGGATTTTTCTCTTTTTTTCATCGCTTTGTGACGGATAGTGCCTATCAGGCTAAAATGGTGCGTCGTCCTCTTAAGTTTGTTACAATTGATCCAGATGATGATTTTTCAGTCTTGGAAACGACGCTCGATATCAACCAGTGGTTTGCTTTTAGACCAGAGCTTCCTGTGGGCACTATGACAAATATTGATTATGGTCAACGTAATAAAACAGGTTCTGCAACAAAAATTGTAGCGATGAAAGGGGTGGATAATGGCTTTTCTAATATGTTTTATTTTAGAAGAAAATCCGGCGATGATTGGGAATTGTACAAGTTTGAGGATATAAGTATGTAATGATTAAAGAACGAGAGAGTATGATACTAACTAATATATCGCTTTTAAAGCACAATACGTTTGGCATCGATGTGAAAGCTGAACGTTATATGGAATACAATAGCCAGCAAGAGCTTTTGGATTTTATTCAAACGGATGCTTTGGTGGCTCCTTATCTTCATATTGGGGCTGGCAGCAATCTTCTTTTTACCAAAGATTATCCGGGGCTGATATTACATTCGCTTATAGATGGAGTAGAAGTAGTGGATCAAGATATGGAGTTTGTATGGCTTCGTGTTGGTGCTGGGGTAGTGTGGGATAGATTTGTAGCTTATTGCGTAGAACGCCAATGGTATGGTGTTGAAAATTTGTCACTGATACCCGGAGAAGTAGGTGCGAGCGCTGTACAAAATATTGGTGCTTATGGTGTTGAGGCTAAAGATTTGATTCAAAAAGTTGAGGTAGTGACGGCTGACGGGATGATAAAATCCTATAATGTAAATGAATGCGGGTATGGTTATCGAGACAGTATATTTAAAAAGCCAGCTCATCGAAATGAATTTGTGACTTACGTGACTTTTAAATTAAGTAAGACTCCTAGATATACGCTTGACTATGGTACAGTGAGGGAAGAATTAGATGGATATCCAGAAATTAATCTTCACACTATTCGTCAAGTGATTATAAATATTCGAAGGACTAAACTTCCTGATCCGGAGATTTTTGGAAACGCTGGGAGTTTTTTTAAGAATCCAGTAGTTACAGCTGAGTTGTTTGAGGCTTTGCGAAAGGAATACCCTGCTATACCCAATTATCAGTTGCCAAACGGAAGTGTGAAGATTCCAGCAGCTTGGCTTATAGACCAATGTGGCTTGAAGGGTGCTATGTCGGGAGGTGCAGCAGTGCATCAGGATCAGCCATTAGTATTGATTAATAAAGGGAATACTACAGGTGCTGATATCTTGGATTTATCGAAAAAGGTATGTAATGCAGTCAATTCTAAGTTTGGTATTTCTCTTTCACCTGAAGTGACTATAGTTTAAAAAGGGAATGAATATAACGATTTTAGGTAGTGGTACATCTACTGGGGTGCCTGAGATAGGATGTACTTGTGAGGTTTGTATGTCCCCCGACCCTAAAGACTGTCGTTCTCGTACATCTGTCTTAGTAGAAAGTGATGGTGTAAATATATTACTGGACTGTGGACCTGATTTTAGACAACAGATGTTATCGGTTCCTTTCTCAAAACTTGATGCAGTCTTACTTTCTCATGAGCATTATGACCATGTTGGCGGAATAGATGATCTGCGCCCTTTTTGCCGTTTCGGTGAAATACCTATTTATGCAGATCAGCTCACAATAGAACAATTACAGCAGCGTATGCCTTATTGCTTTAAGGAAAATCCATACCCTGGCGTTCCAGCTATTGTTTTAAAAACAGCTTTTCCAGGTAAAGTATTTGCGGTAAATGGATTGGATGTGCTGCCTATTCGTGTGATGCATGGCAGGTTGCCGATATTGGGGTATCGTATAGGCGGATTTGCCTATATTACTGATATGTCTAGTATGCCTGAAGAATCGTATGAGATGTTGAATAATTTGGATGTTTTAGTGATGAATGCTTTGAGGATAAAGCCCCATCCTACACATCAAAACCTACAGGAAGCTATTGATGTGGCCGAATGTATAAATGCTCGAGAGACTTATTTTATACATATGAGCCATCATATTGGATTGCATATGGATATTTCACGCTCACTTCCATTAAATATGCATTTTGCATGGGATGGATTGAAGCTGTCTCTTTAATTCAGGATAAGTTTTCCTTAGTCGTGAATAACGATTTGGAGGGTAAACATGATAAAGCAAAATGGAGATTGACATAATAAAAACGTCAATCTCCATTTTGCTTTATCAAAAAAGTATGTGAAATGCTTAGAAAGGCAAATCGTCGTTATTGCCAGCCTGAAACGCTGGAGCTGCAGCCGGAGGAGGCATTACAGGTGCGCTTTGTGCAGGTTGTGCAGGCATTTGTTGAGTAGCTGCTACACGGTCTACACGCCAAGCGCGAATACTGTTGAACCAACGGTCTTGCCACTGACGGGCATCAATGTCAAATGACACTGTAAGTTCTTCGCCTAGCTGTATGTTGAATTGCTCCAATTTATCAGTACCAAATACCTCGAAACACATTTTACGTGGGTACTGATCATGGTTTTCTATTACGAATTCTTGTGCCTTCCAAGCGTTGCCTGTTTTTGAAACTCCTTCTTTGGGAGGTAGGATAGCGATAATTTTACCTATAAATTCCATTGCGTATATTTTAAAATGAGAATGCGAAGTTACGAATTTTTGATAATAGTGCCGATAACTCTTACTGTTTTTTCTTTTATTTAGTTGTCCTTATTCGATATTATTCTTAATTTTGTATTTTAAATATACGTATAATTATATAGTAATCATATTATAACTCAAGGATATGAAATTTATCGTTTCAAGCACTACTCTTTTTAGCCATTTGCAGGCTATTAGCCGTGTAATTAATTCCAAAAACACATTGCCCATTTTGGACTGTTTTCTCTTCGATCTAGAAGATGGAACTTTGTCAATGACAGTTTCGGATAGTGAAACCACTATGCAGACCTCTATTGAAGTAAATGAAAGCGATGGCAATGGACGCTTTGCTATTACGGCTAAAACGCTGATTGATGCGCTGAAAGAGATACCCGAACAACCTATTTCGTTTGACATAAACATGTCTACCTACGAAGTCAATGTTAAGTATCTCAATGGTAAATATAACATTATGGGACAGAATGCAGACGAATATCCAACAACACCTACCTTGCAAGAAAGTGTTGTACGTTTGCAAATGGATGCATCTGTGCTTTTAAACGGTATTAATAAGTGTATTTTCGCAACGGCGGATGATGAACTCAGACCTGTGATGAATGGTATATATTTTGACATCACAGCTGAAGACTTGACTATGGTAGCTTCGGATGGCCATAAGTTGGTGCGTTGCAAATCTCTTTCGACACATGGGGATGATCGAGCAGCATTCATCCTCCCTAAGAAGCCAGCGATGCTTCTTAAGAATCTTTTGACAAAAGAAGCGGGTGTGGTTATTATCGAGTTTGATGATCGCAATGCGGTATTCACTCTTGAGCGTTATCGCATGGTGTGCCGTTTGATTGAAGGACGTTATCCTAATTATAATTCTGTTATCGCACTAAATAATCCTAATAAGGTGACAGTAGATCGTTTACAGTTATTAGGAGCGCTGCGTCGTGTATCTATTTTCTCATCACAGTCAAGCAGCTTAGTAAAATTGCACATCGATTCTAACAAAATTGATGTCTCAGCTCAAGATATTGATTTTTCTACATCGGCTGAAGAATCGCATGTTTGTCAGTATGACGGTACTCCAATGAGCATAGGTTTTAAATCACCTTTCCTTATCGATATATTGAGCAATATCAATAGTAGTGAAGTGGTAATTGAATTACTTGATCCATCGCGCGCTGGAGTTATTATCCCGGCAGAACAGGAACCAAATGAGGATTTGCTGATGCTACTGATGCCAATGATGCTCAATGACTAAAACTTGTTCATGATGAAATTGAATCTGAAAAATCCAATTGTTTTCTTTGACCTAGAAACAACTGGCACTAATATAACTGCAGATAGAATAGTCGAAATCTGTTATCTTAAGGTGTTTCCTAATGGTAATGAGGAATCGAAAACAATGCGTATCAATCCAGAAATGCCTATCCCACCTGGATCATCGGCTATTCACGGTATTTATGATGCGGATGTGGTGGATTGTCCTACCTTTAAAGAAGTGGCTAAAAGCATTGCCAACGATATCGAAGGTTGTGATCTAGCAGGTTTTAACTCAAACCGTTTTGATGTACCTGTGTTAGTAGAAGAGTTTTTGCGTGCAGGTGTGGATATTGATATCAGCAAACGCAAATTTGTGGATGTGCAAGTAATTTTCCATAAGATGGAGCAACGTACATTGTCTGCGGCTTATAAATTTTACTGCAATGAAAGTCTGGAAGATGCACATACAGCTGAAGCTGACACACGTGCAACTTATGAAGTGCTGAAAGCGCAACTCGATCGTTATCCAGACTTAGTGAATGATATCACTTTTTTATCAGACTATTCTACTTTTGGACGCAATGTAGATTTTGCGGGTCGAATGGTTTATGATGATAATGGCACCGAAGTATTTAACTTTGGAAAATACAAGGGAATGTCTGTAGCGGAGGTCCTTCAAAAGGACAGTGGCTATTATGGATGGATCATGGGTAATGATTTTACGCTAAATACTAAATCTATGCTCACTAAGATCCGTTTGCGAGAGCAGGGGAAAATGTTGACTAAATAATTTTAACTCTATAAAAACTCCTGTTGCACCTTTATTATGAAGGAACGACAGGAGATTTCATTTTTTTATGTTGAAAGGAAAAAAAATCATCTTGGGCATAAGCGGTAGTATCGCTGCTTATAAATCATGTGTGTTGATACGTGGACTGATTAAAGCTGGTGCAGAAGTACAGGTGGTGATAACACCTGCCGGTAAGGAGTTTATTACTCCTATCACGCTTTCGGCACTTACTAGCAAGCCGGTGATTAGCGAGTTTTTTGCACAGCGGGATGGTTCATGGCATAGTCACGTAGATCTAGGCTTGTGGGCAGATGCTATGTTGATAGCTCCGGCCACTGCAGCTACAATCGGAAAAATGGCTCATGGCATAGCAGACAACATGCTTATCACTACCTATCTATCTTGTAAAGCTCCTGTTTTTGTGGCTCCAGCGATGGATCTTGATATGTATGCACATTCTTCAACGCAAAACAATCTGGATATATTGCGCTCGTATGGTAATCAGATAATTGAGCCAGGGACGGGTTTTCTAGCTAGTCACTTAGTGGGAAAAGGTCGTATGGAGGAGCCAGAAAATATTATCGAATATCTTGATAATTATTTTGCGATCAACGAACAACTTCAGGGAAAGAAAATAGTGATAACGGCTGGACCTACCTACGAAAAGATTGATCCAGTGCGTTTCATAGGTAATTATTCGTCGGGAAAAATGGGATTTGCTCTGGCAGAAGAATGTGCTACACGTGGTGCTGAGGTAGTATTGGTTGCTGGTCCCGTTCAACTTACAACAACTCATCCTTCTATTAGAAGAATCAATGTAGAGTCAGCAGATGAGATGGCAAACGCAACGTTGGCGGAGTTTGAGACAGCTAATGCAGCTATACTTTGTGCTGCTGTTGCAGATTTTACTCCAATGATTACAGCCGATGTTAAGCTGAAACGTGGTGATGAGGATTTGATGTTGCAATTAAAACCGACACAAGATATAGCCAAGTCTTTAGGTATTATGAAACGTGATGATCAAATATTGGTTGGTTTTGCTTTGGAAACGAATGACGAGGCCCAAAATGCAAAAGGTAAGCTTGAACGTAAGAATCTAGATTTTATCGTTTTAAACTCATTGCAAGATGTTGGTGCCGGTTTTCAGCATGATACCAATAAAATTACTATCTTGGACAAAGAAAAGGCCATAGAATATCCACTCAAACCAAAAACACAAGTTGCGGCTGATATAGTGGATCGTTTAATTGAATCATTTATATGAAATTTATTTGTATCTTAGTATCCGCAGTTTGTCTCAGTTTGTGCGCTTCTGCTCAGGAATTTGATTGTAAGGTGACAGTCAATTATTCGCAGATACAAGGTACAAATGTTCAAGTGTTCCAAACTCTTGAAACAGCTTTAAGCGAGTTTATAAATAATCGTAGATGGACTTCGGCACAATATGAACCCAATGAACGAATAAGGTGTTCAATGAATCTCACAGTAAAAAGTTATGATGAGAATGAAGGCCGTTGGAATGGAGAGATTATTGCGCAAGCTACACGCCCCATTTATCAAAGTGGATACCAATCGGTGTTATTCACCTTTAAGGATCCTGATGTAGATTTCAATTATCGTGAATTTGACCAATTGGAGCTGCGTGATAATCAGTTAGATAATAACTTGGTGGCTATAGTAGCTTATTATCTTTATATGATTTTAGGCTTAGATATGGATTCTATGTCACCACTTGGTGGAACTGAACTGTTTTATGCGGCACAGAATATAGTAAACGAAGCACAAACACTTAATGAAAAGGGTTGGAAGGCTTTCGATAGTAGTCGTAATCGATATGCATTAGTTAATGATTATTTGGATGAGGGGATACGTCCATTGCGTCAACTGTTCTATGATTATCACCGTAAGGGTCTAGATGAGATGGCGACTAATGCTACACGCGCTAGAGCCGCTATTACTCAAGCATTACCTCAGCTTCAAGAAGCTCGTGGTAATAAACCAATGTCGTCCTTGCCAACTATATTTACAGAAATAAAACGTGACGAGCTGGTTAATATCTATGGTTTGACTTCGCCTGCAACTCAAAAAGAAAGAGACGAGGTATATGAAATAGTTTCTCATATTAACCCTTCATTTAATAATGAATGGGCAAAAATTAAAAACAAGTAACTATGTTGCGCTCTCTATATATTCAGAATTATGCATTAATAGATCAACTGGAAATAGACTTTGAAAGTGGTTTTTCAGTGATTACTGGTGAGACAGGAGCTGGTAAATCTATCATTCTTGGAGCTATTGGCTTGTTGTTAGGACAGCGTGCCGATGTTAAAGCCATAAGGCAAGGAGCTAAGAAGTGTGTCATTGAAGCTCGTTTCCAAATAGCAAATTATGACATGAATGCTTTTTTCGATGAAAATCTACTGGAGTATGATGATGAATGCATTTTGCGTCGTGAAATTCAATCTTCGGGTAAGAGTCGTGCTTTTATTAATGATACACCTGTCACATTAGTTCAGCTAAAAGAATTGGGCGAACAGTTAATAGATGTACATTCTCAACACCAGAATCTATTGCTCAATAAGGAAGGATTTCAGTTGAATGTGCTCGACTTGTTGGCTCACAATATGCGCTTATTGGGTGAGTATAAGTCTTGCTATCAGACATGGCATGATACCGAAAAGGAGCTTAACGAACTACTGGAGGATGCTAAACGTAGTAAGGCAGACGAAGACTATATACGCTTTCAATTGGAACAACTCGAAGAGGCCAATTTGATGGAAGGTGAGCAAGAGCAACTGGAACAAGAGGCAGAAACGCTGGAACATGCTGAAGAAATAAAAGCAGGACTCTACCGCGCCGAACAAGCCTTCTTGGGTGACGAAAATGGACTGCTTAACGCCCTAAAAGAACGCTATAACGAATTGTCATCTTTGCAAAAGGTTTATTCAGGAGCTTCTGAACTATCAGAACGTATTTATGCGGCGTGGATAGAGTTAAGAGATGTAGTAGATGAAATAGCTTCAGCTGGAGAGCGTATAGAATACAATCCTTCACGCTTGGAAGTGGTGAATAGTAGGTTGGATCAAATCTACACACTACAACAAAAACACAGAGTTGACAGTGTTGTAGAATTGATTGAATTATTGAGTAAATACGCTATTCGTTTAGACGATATTACTTCTTTTGACGACCGTATTCATGAACTAGAACAACGGAAAGAAGCAGAGTACCAGCGTATAATAGAACAAGCTGCCTGTTTGAGTAAGACTCGACGAGAAGCCGCGAAAGTGATGGAAAGAGAAATGGCAGCTCGATTAATGGTACTGGGTATGCCTAACGTTCGCTTTCAAATTGAAATAACAGATCGTGTTGAACCCAGTATAAATGGTATGGATAGTGTCAACTTTCTTTTCTCAGCTAATAAAAATGGTGCATTACAAACTGTTTCTTCCGTAGCATCGGGTGGCGAGATAGCACGCGTGATGCTTTCGATAAAAGCTTTGATTGCAGGTGCTGTAAAGCTACCAACTATTGTATTTGACGAGATTGATACAGGTGTTTCGGGTGAGATGGCAGATCGTATGGCAGATATTATGGAAGAAATGGGTGAGAGAGAACGTCAAGTGATCAGTATCACTCATTTACCACAAATTGCTGCACGTGGAAAGATACATTATAAAGTGTATAAGCGTGATAGCGAGAATGAGACCAATAGCCATATAAATCGTTTGACTCATGATGAGCGCGTAGAGGAATTAGCTCATATGTTGAGCGGTGCTAATCTCACGGAAGCAGCACTTGCTAATGCAAGGACTTTATTGAGTAAATAAATAGATATATATAAATCTTTTGACTGCCCAAGTGTGTTATCAAAAGAAATAATTTAGATAATAAATGATTGATAAAAATGAAATGATATTTGGCGTGCGCGCCGTTATCGAGGCTATTCAGGCCGGTAAAGAAATTGATAAGATATTGGTGAAGAAAGATATACAGAGTGATCTTTCTAAGGAGCTTTTTGCAGCTCTTAAAGGTACGCTTATTCCTGTGCAACGTGTACCGGTTGAGCGTATTAACCGCATTACACGAAAGAATCATCAAGGTGTGATTGCATTTATATCATCCGTTGTTTATCAGAAAGCGGAACAATTAGTACCATTTTTCTTTGAAGAAGGAAAAAATCCTTTTTTTGTGATGCTCGATGGTATAACAGATGTACGCAATTTTGGTGCAATCGCTCGTACTTGTGAGTGTGCAGGTGTTGATGCTATCTTAATTCCTGCTAAAGGTAGCGTGTCGGTTAATGCAGATGCCATGAAAACTTCCGCAGGAGCGCTTCACACTTTGCCCGTATGTCGCGAACAAAATCTGAAATCTACTCTTCAATACCTCAAGGACAGTGGCTTCAGATTAATAGCTGCTACTGAAAAAGGCGATTATGACTATACTAAAGGTGATTACAAAGGACCTCTTTGTATTATTATGGGTGCTGAGGATACGGGGGTTTCTTACGAAAACCTTTCTCTCTGTGACGAATGGGTGAAGATTCCTATTTTGGGTAATATTGAATCTTTAAATGTATCAGTTGCAGCTGGTGTCTTGATTTATGAAGCCTTAAAGCAGCGTCAATCAGAGGCCGAATAATCTTTATTAAAATAACACATTTTTCTAATCACTTAGCAAGCACATGAATATGAAACGAATCATTCAAATACTATTATTTATAGTTCTTTCAGCACATTGTATTATGGCACAACCTCCAAAATGGTTGGAAAAATCCAAGCGTGCTGTGTTCTCTATCGTGACCTACGACAAAAATGGACAAATGCTTAATTCTGGTAATGGCTTCTTTGTTACAGATAACGGGATAGGAGTGTCGGAATATGAACTTTTCCGTGGAGCAGAAAAGGCTGAAATTATGACCACAGATGGAAAACGTATGCCAGTAGAGTCTATCTTAGGTGCAAATGAGATTTATGATGTAATAAAATTCAAAGTTGCTATTACAGAGAAGAAAGTGCAAGCTTTGCCGGTAGCAACTCAGGCTCCAGATGTAGATGCAACAGTATATGTGTTACCGTATTCAACTCAGAAAGAACGTTTGTATAAGTCAGGCACTGTGAAGGAAGTAGCTACAATAGATAGTAAATATAACTATTATACGCTAAATATGGGGTTGACGGAAAAGCAATTAAGCTGCCCTGTAACTAATGTCGAAGGTTACGTTATTGGTTTGACTCAACCAGGAATGGAGAAAGACGGTGATAAAATCTGTTATGCAGTTGGAATTAATTTCATTATAGCACAGCAGATTTCACCATTGACACTCAATAGCTCTTCAATGAAGAATATTGGTATCCGAAAAGGTCTGCCTGAAAATGAAGATGATGCACTTATCTTCCTTTTCATTGCTTCATCACAGCTTTCTTCAGAAGATTATTTATCGATGTTGAATGATTTTATCAATTTATATCCCAAAAACGCTGAAGGTTATTCGCGAAGAGCTATTGCACAAGCCTATAAAGCAGAAAGTAAGACTGATTATGAAAAATCGGCTGCCGATTTTTCGAAAGCTTTATCACTTTCTGACAACAAACAGGATATTTATTATTCGATTGCTAAGCAAATTTACCAATACAACATTAGCTCGCCAGAAATAGCATATGAGCCTTGGACTTTGGATCAAGCCATGGTTGAAGTCAATAAAGCTTTACAGTTAGATTCATTGTCTATTTACTTGCAATTGGCTGGAGATATTGCATTCGTACAAAGAGATTATGCAAAAGCTTTAGATTATTACAATCAGGTAAATCAAACAGAGATGGCATCACCCGTTACATTTTATAATGCTGCAAAGACAAAAGAATTATTGGGAAGTGATCCTATAGAGATAATTGCCTTATTAGATAGCTGTATTGCAAAATGCATTCAACCAATTGCTGCGGATGAAGCTCCTTATCTTTTGGAACGAGCTCAGCAATATATGGAAGCTGCAAATTATAGAATGGCTGTAGTAGATTATGATGCTTATTTTACTGCTGTAGGTGGAAGAGTGAATGACGTTTTCTATTATTATCGTGAACAAGCCGCGTTAAATGCACGTCAGTTTCAACGTGCATTGGACGACATAGCCATGGCAATTCAACTAAATCCAACTGAAAGTGCATATCGCATTGAAGAAGCTTTAATTAATTTACGCATAGGTCGTTATGATGAAGCTGTTAATCAGTTGGAGGAAGTTATAAGAATGAATTCAGAGGATGGTGAGGCTTATCGACTTTTGGGGATATGTCAGATCCAACAGAAAAAGACTGCAGAAGCTTGTGTCAGTTTTGCTAAAGCTAAAGCTTTAGGTGATGAAAATGTTGATGAATTGATAAATAAGCATTGTAAATAAGTACATATATAGTTGAATAAATCCCGATATGCATCACGCACATCGGGATTTTTTATTTAGGAAAATATTGAAATAAAGCTCTAATGCTTTTTATATTCTCCTTTCGTTAAGTTTAGGTTTATTATTCACTTATAAAACTTACAATTTATTTTATACATTATAAATACAGATGTCGCTATTTTACTGCATATTCTATACTTGAAAATTAGTTAATACAATTCACCTGGTTTACCTTTATTGATTCTTTACGTAAACTTATTGGCGGTTTAATAGAATAAATCCGGATATTCATTTATTTTTGTGATACAATAAATATTATTGATAAACTTATAAAATAAACTATTGACATGAAGAAAGTAATTTGCAGCGAGAAAGCACCAGGCGCCATAGGTCCATATAGCCAGGCTATCGAAGCTGGTGGTATGGTGTTTGTTTCGGGTCAGCTTCCAATTGATGCCACCACAAATCAAATACCTGAAGGTATTGAGGCACAAACCCGCCAATCACTAGAAAATATGAAGCATATTTTAAGTGAAGCAGGTTTAACTATGGCCAACGTTGTGAAAACTACGGTGTTTTTGCAAGATATGTCTTTATTCTTGGGTATGAATAGTGTATATGCCACTTATTTTGAAGGTGCATTTCCCGCTCGTTCTGCTTTTGCTGTAAAAGCATTACCCAAAGATGCTTTAGTGGAAATTGAATGTATAGCTGTTCGCTAATAAATCTGCAACGATAAATGTACTGCCTCCAACGAAGATTAAATCTTCTGGGAGGCTTTTTTTTACTGCTTCTTTTACAGCTTGTTCAACATTTGAAAATGTATCTCCTATTAATTGATGTTTGCTAGCTAGAGTAGCTAGTTCATTTTCATTTAATGCTCTTTTAACTGAAGCTTTTGTGAAATAATATTTTGCTTCCTTAGGCAACAGTGCCAATACTCCATTTATATCTTTGTCATCCACCATGCCTATTACTATATGCAAATTGGCATAACGTTCCTGAGATAACTGCTGAACTATATAGCTGATTCCACCGATGTTATGTCCAGTATCGCAAAGAATACGAGGATATTCGTTCAATTGTTGCCAACGTCCCATTAATCCGGTCAACTCGCAAACTTGTGAGAAGCCTTTCTGGATAGCCTCGAGTGATATATTAAATTTTCCTGATATTAGTAATTGATTTACAGCATGCAATATCGTATTCGAATTTTTCTCTTGGCAGAAACCTGATAGTTCTCCAATCAATTCTCCATATAGAGTCGTCTGATATATCCATTGTTTTGATAATCTAGCGGTAGTGATAATGGGCTTCTCATCCGCAAATACTATAGGAGCTTCTTCTTTAATGGCTTTTTGTAGAAATACATTCCGAGTTTCGGGTAATGATTCTCCTATCACTGTCGGAATGTTGTGTTTAATAATACCAGCTTTTTCATAGGCAATATTTTCCAAACTAGTCCCAAGAAACTGGGTGTGATCTAAACTGATATTTGTGATTATAGATAAATCGGGTTTGATGATATTGGTACAATCTAGTCGACCTCCTAATCCTACTTCTATAATTGCGACATCCACCTTTTTGTCGGCAAAATAACGAAAGGCCATAGCGGTTGTTAGTTCGAAAAACGATGGATGTAAAGGCATGAAATCATTTTTATATTCCTCTACGAATTTTACTACATATTCTTGCTCTATGGGAATGCCGTTTATTCGAATGCGTTCACAAAAATCAATTAAGTGAGGAGATGTATATAATCCCACTTGATACCCAGCTGCTTGAAGTATAGCAGCTAGCGTATGTGAACATGATCCTTTGCCATTTGTCCCACCAACATGAATCGTACGAAAATACTTGTGTGGATGCCCCAATAGAGTATCCAAAGCATGTGTATTATACAATCCTGGTTTATAAGCGTCTTTTCCAACTTGTTGGAACATAGGAGTTGATTCGAACAAGAAATTAAGTGTTTCTTTATAATCCATTGTTATTTGTTAAATTTAGCCATATAGTAGTGTAGTTTAATATCAATTAAATACACTATATACAGGTAATTTTGTATCTTTAGTGTAGCTGATAAATAATCTGCAAATATCATTATTTTAAATCTAAACATACCATGGGAACTAAGAAAAACTTTGTGATTGATACCAATGTTATCCTTCACGATTGCAACTGTCTAAGGAGTTTTCAAGAAAATGACGTTTATCTTCCTATCGTCGTACTTGAAGAATTGGATAAGTTTAAGAAAGGCAATGAGCAAATCAACTTTAATGCTCGCGAGTTTGTACGCGAACTCGATTTGCTTACCGATGAAAAGTTGTTTACTGATGGTGCTTCGCTTGGACCTGAACTTGGGAAGCTTTTTGTAATAGCAGATCATCCTAATGCTAATAAGGTGAAAACGGCTTTTCCGGCCTTAAAACCTGATCATAAGATTTTGGCAGTAGTAGAGTATCTGACCGAAAAATATCCAGATATAAAGACTGTATTAGTTAGCAAGGACGTGAATCTTCGCATGAAAGCCCGTTCCATCGGTTTATTGGCTGAAGATTATATAACTGATAAAGTCATTAATGTTGATATTTTCCAGGAAACCCAAAAAGTATTTGACAATATTGATCCTTCACTTATCGATCAGATCTATTCTGGGCATGATGGAGTAGATTTAGATGAGTTTGATTTTAAAGATTCGGTTCTTCCTAATGAATGCTTTATTTTAAAAAGTGATAGAAGTACTGTATTAGCACGTTATAATCCATTTACGCGTACAGTGATTCGTGTCAATAAAGTAAAGTCTGCAGGTATCGAACCTCGAAATGCCGAGCAAGCCTTTGCATTCGAAGTACTAAATGATCCAGATATAAAATTAGTAGCCCTCACAGGTAAAGCAGGTACAGGAAAGACACTGTTAGCGTTGGCAGCTGCTCTCTCCAATATACAGCTTTACAAACAAATTCTTTTGGCGCGTCCTATTGTTGCTCTTTCCAATAAAGATCTCGGTTTCTTGCCCGGTGATGCTAAAGAAAAAGTCGCTCCTTACATGCAGCCTTTGTTTGATAATTTGAATGTTATAAAAAGACAGTTTTCACCAAATTCCTCCGACGTGAAACGTATTGATGATATGCTAAAAAGTGAGCAATTAGTGATTGAAGCACTTGCTTTCATTCGTGGCCGTAGTCTCAGTGAGATGTATTGTATCATTGATGAAGCACAAAACCTTACACCCAACGAGATTAAGACTATCATTACCCGTGCAGGCGAAGGAACGAAAATGATTTTTACAGGTGATATACAGCAGATAGATCAACCTTACTTGGATAGTCAGTCAAATGGCCTTGTCTATATGATTGATAAGATGAAAAAACAGAAACTTTTCGCGCATATCAACTTGGTGAAAGGAGAGAGAAGTGAACTTAGTGAATTGGCCAGTAATTTAATGTAATCGCTTTTGTTAATTTAAGAAAAGTTGATATTAAAGTGGAGATTAAAGTGATAAAACGCACTTTACTCTCCACTTTTTTATTAAAATTCTTATCCTACTGATAAAAATGATTTATCTTTGTGGCGGCTATTAAAATCACAAAACAAATGAATAAAAACATTTTTCGTCGGTATTTATCTGTCAAAGTGCTACCAATATGGAGTATTTTGATAATCGATGTGTTAATTGTAATCGTTTCGTGTCTCATTGCATACTTTGTGCGCAACGATTTTACAAGTACATTTAGTCCAACATATGAAGTTGGTCGAACGGTATGTTGGTTGGTTGGTGTAAATTTGGTGTTTTTCCGAATATTCCGAACATATTCTAATGTGTTGCGTTTTTCGTCTTTTATAGATATAATGCGCATCTTTATGTCTCTCTCTGTCGCTTATTCCGTCTTATTGATGGTTAATATCATTACAGGTAGTTTCTTTCATTATGAAATAGCGAATATAAGCATACTTTTTATTACTTTCATTGTCAATTTCGCATTGATGACATGCTCTCGAATTGTAGTAAAACTCTTTTTCGAGATACTGAATTTTGACCACAGACACACAACAAATGTTTTTATTTATGGAGCTAAAAGCGCTGGAGTAAATATTGCCAAATCGATACGAGTGAATCTGCGCAACCATTATCGCTTACGTGGATTTATTGCCGATGAACCTGAATTGATTGACAAAGTGTTGATGGGTGTACGTGTGTATCCCAATGATGAAACTTTGATAGATGCTATAGAGAAAAAAGGAGTGCAAGCCATCATCATTTCTCCTGTTAAGATGGAAGAACTTAAAAATTCAGATTTGGTTGACAGACTTCTTGCCGATAATATAAAACTCCTTACTGCACCTCCTTTGAGTGAATGGGGAAGTCATTCGTTGAATCGTAATCAATTGAAGGAAGTTCAGATTGAAGATTTGTTACAGCGTGAACCAATACAGGTGGATATTCCCAAAATTGCCTCTCATCTTGAAGGTAAATGTGTGCTCATTACTGGGGCTGCTGGTTCTATTGGTAGCGAAATCATGCGTCAGGTCGCTTCGTTTAACCCTTATAAGATGGTTCTTGTAGATCAGGCAGAGACACCTTTGCATGATATCCGTTTAGAGTTACAAGATAAATGGCGTGATATTGATGCGGTGACCATTGTTGCTGATATTTCAAATCAAACACGCATGGAAGCTCTCTTCCGTGAATTCAAACCTCAGTATGTATTCCATGCTGCTGCTTACAAACATGTACCAATGATGGAAGATAATGTTTCTGAATCAATACAGGTAAATGTAGCTGGTACACGTATACTAGCAGATTTAGCAGTGAAATACAATGCTCAAAAGTTTGTTATGGTTTCTACAGACAAAGCTGTTAATCCGACTAATGTAATGGGCTGCTCTAAGCGTATTTGCGAGATTTATGTACAAGCTTTAGCCAAGAAGATCCAGTCTGAGAAATCCTCTCAAGTACAGTTTATCACGACACGTTTCGGAAATGTGTTAGGTTCTAATGGATCAGTGATTCCTCGTTTCCGCGATCAGATTCAACGTGGAGGACCTGTTACTGTTACACACCCAGAAATCATTCGTTATTTTATGACTATTCCAGAAGCTTGTCGACTTGTGCTCGAAGCTGGTAGCATGGGTAATGGTGGTGAGATTTATATATTTGATATGGGCAAGCCCGTTAAGATTGTAGATTTGGCCAAACGAATGATCAGTCTTTCTGGTAGGATAGATGTAAAAATCGAGTTTACAGGTCTTCGTCATGGTGAAAAACTATATGAAGAACTTCTAAATGTCAAAGAATTGACAAAACCCACACACCACGAAAAAATCATGATTGCTACTGTGCGCGAATATGATTACGAAGATGTAAAAGAACGTGTTCAGAATCTCGTAAAACTCAGTTATACTTATGACCAGATGAGTATCGTAGGTGCGATGAAAGATATTGTTCCAGAGTTTATTAGTAAAAACTCATGTTTTGAAGTTCTTGATAGTCAGGCTAATGTTGGCTGACTGGTTAAACAATAGAAAAATAGAATGGTCTGATTGGTAGAATTAATCAGACCATTTTTATTTATATCAATAGAGCCTATCCAGTTAAATTTGGATAGGCTCTAGTTTTATTAGTAAGATTTGAATTTATTAGTATGATAAACCGACGCGTGTGGATGGTGTGATGGTTCCATCTATAATACCGATTACAGTACTTAATAATGCTTCTTTTGGATTGCCGAAAGGTAGAAAATTTGCCAAATTACTAGTTTCATTTACTATGACATTGGGAGTGAAGGTTCCTGCTTCTCCGGTGCTGCCAGCGCTGTTCGCAACTGAGCACACTACAGGGTTTACTGCCCATGTAAATCTAGGATCAGCAAAATGCTCGGTTGCAAAACCCCAACATTTTACAGAACTACCTATTAAGGCCCATGGTTGGTGCGTCGAAACACAGTTGAGAAAAACTCCAGTTACAGATGGTGATGTAGCACTAGAAGTGATCACGAAACCCTGTCTAATATTCAGGTTGCTACCATTCCCTATAATTTCGCTATTGTAAGTAATTGGTCCATCTTGTTTAGCACGTAAGTCATTAAACTCTTGTATTGCATATATGTTTTTAGATGTAACATCAACAGAAGAGGCCAAAATAGAGGCTAGCAATTCAGTCGATTCAAACTGGCCGCCTGTATTATATCTCAAATCGAGTGCAAAGTGTGTCACATTGTTTTGTGCAAAATAGTTGGATACCTCTCTAAGTTGGTTTGCATACTTATCAGGATCAGTATAAGAGCCATTTACAAAGCGGCTATAGACCATGTAGCCTAGTTTTACACCCGTTTCTGTGGTTATTACTGTATAATAATGTATAGGATTATCTTCAACAGATCGTATAGCACCCATGTTAGTCCTACCTAATTCTACTATTTTACCGATTGTCGTCGTTTCTCCTTCTTCGTTTTCCTCTTCTATAGTTTTATATTCTCCTACAGTTAGTTCTACGGCCAATCCAGAGTTAAGCAAAGAAGTTTGATTAGAACGAGTGATATATTCATCGTTAACCTTCATGATATAGTCACCTCTTATCAATCCTGCATCTGATGCAGGCGAGTTAGCCAATACATAATTGACTAAAGCATAATAAGCCGTATCATTACCGGCGACACTTTGTAGGCTATAATCAAAGCCATAAGAAGGAACCGGTGCCAGTGTAAAGGTATCTACATAGGAGTATAGATTATCTTGCGCTTTGTATAATATAGATTGAATGAAAGTCGTAGGAGTAGAGAAGTAGTTCAAATACTTACCCTCCGAGATAGATGAATACCATAGATAGTTTTTTCGCATAACACTATCAATCCATTCATCTTGTGCCGTTTGCGCGGCATATTCAGGCCATCTATCCACCCCACATGATAAAAGATTGATTGTCATTATCAGTAAAAAGGCAGGTAATAAAAGTATATTTCTTTTTCTCATGTTCTTAGTCTGTTTAAAATGCAAAAGTAAGAAAATGTTCGTTTATCCCAGCCATCTTATAGATGAAAAGATAATGTCTAGCTTTCAGATGCAATATTCGGCTATATCAATGATGCCAGCTCGTAACGCATATTTTGTGGCTTCGTGTACATTGTTGACACTCAGTTTGCGGAAAATATTTTTACGATGGCTATTGATTGTGTGGAAACTCAGATTTTTTTCCACAGCAATTTCTTTCGTCGTTTTCCCCAAAGCTATTTCTTTAAGAATCTTTTTCTCTGAAGCAGTCAGAAATATGTCCTCCTCACTTGAGGGAATATTAGTCGAAGTTTTATTATCGGTTAGTATGAACGAGTTTATTTGTTGGCATAAGTATCGATTTTGATGAGTAGCATGATAAATTGCCGCTTGAATCTCTGCCAAAGGGCTGTCTTTCATTACGATACCTATATTCTTACATTCGGAAATGACCCTTTTAATTAGTTTTGAGCTTAGTTCATCTGAAAAAAGTATCCATTGAGCTTTTGCAAATCGTTGCTCCAATATAGCAAGTTCCGAAACATCTTCCATATCAAATAGGGTATAATCCAATATGATGACAGCTGAAGGATATAGCTGCAGTTGAAAGATTAGTTCTTTCTTATTGGCTACCTTTAATGTCGAATCGGTGATTTTTTGTTCATATAACAAATGATTTAAACCTACCCTTGTAATATCTTGATTGTCTGCTATTATGAATTTATGCATAACTTTTTCTGTTTGGACGATATAGATAAGATAAAGATAGTCAAAAACCGAAATCTTATCATGAAAAATGGAAAAAAGAATGGCAAAGAGTTTTTCACTCCTTGCCATTCTCTGAGAAAGTCAAAAATATGTTGGTATATTACCAAGTACGACCCTTGAATACATCTGACTGATCAAGTGGGAGTAGATTTCCGCTCAATGTCATTGTATTTGAGTTAAAGTTAGGATTTACCTGAACTTGAGCATTATTTCCACCATTTGTCAATGAAATAAACACTTGTGCAGAGATACCTATACCTTGGATGCTATATGAGCAATTTACATTTCCTCTCTTGTCCGTGTTCATTGTCATATCTGATACTGTTCCGTCCACTGTAATACCACCAATACCGTTAGGGCCAGGATTTGGAGTATTGAAAGCAATCTGTACGGTGCCTTTACTGCCATTTACCATCACGAAGTTCGTGTTCGAAGTAACGAAGCAACTTTGACCGTTGCGGAAAATTACTTGATTCGCTTCAAGTACAAATTGTTTGTTATTCAAAGCCTGTACTGCTTGTTGGTATAATACCATATTTTCAGCTTGTTCTGCTGCTCTAGCTCTAGCTCTATCAGCTTCTCTTTGAGCTTTACGATCATCCTGTGCGTACAACATTGTTGATGCACCTACAAATACTAACACTACTAATGCAATAAACTTCTTCATAATTGTTTTAATATTAAGTTTTGAAAACTGTTGTTCGATTATATACAAAAAACAACATATGTATAATAATGTTCATTTGATTCTGCGAATTTTATATCCAATTGCAGCAACTAATATGCTCATTATAGGGCTTAATAGGTTGAAGAAACAATAGGGTAGATAAGTAAGTGTCGAAACATTGAGAATTGTAGCTTGTGTCATGCCACATGTGTTCCATGGGATTAGTACAGAGGTCACTGTAACAGAGTCTTCTGTTGTGCGACTAAGCAAACAACTTTCATAGCCTTCTTTTTTATAGATTTCATTAAACATGTTACCAGTCAGAATGATACTGATATATTGATCGGCAGTGATGAGGTTCAAGCTAATACCTGCAAATACGGTGGATGCCACTAAGCTCACCGTGCGTTTGATTGTGCGGACAAATACCGAAGTCAGACTACCTATCATTCCACTGGCTGTCATGGCACCTCCAAAGCACATCGCACATATTATCAACCATATGGTGTTGAGCATCCCCGACATGCCGCGAGTTGCTACCAGCTGATTAACAGCTTCGTCTCCCATGTCTAGACTGGTACTTCCATAAAATGTCATTAACAATCCTTTGAAGGTGGTATGTGTGCCTTGGGTTACTTCGTTAGCTACCTCGTACAGTAATTCGGGTTGAAAAATCACTGCACAAAGCCCCGCTGCAGCAGTAGATACAAACAGTGTCACCAGTGAAGGTGCCTTTTTAGCGATCATTACCCCTGTTATCACCGGCACTATCAATAGCCAAGGAGTAATATTGAACTTACTAGCCAGCACACTGTTGAAGGCATCAATATTTGAAGTGTCTCCAACTGTATGAGTAATCCCCATGATGGTAAAAATGATAAGCGCAATAACGATAGAAGGGACGGTGGTGATGAGCATATAGCGTATATGCTTGAAAAGGGGAGTATCCGTGATGGAGGCTGCTAGAACGGTGGTGTCAGATAAGGGTGACATTTTGTCTCCAAAATAAGCACCAGAAATGATAGCGCCTGCTATCCATCCTTCCGAAAACCCTTGTACCTTGCCTATACCTAGTAGTGCTATACCTATCGTTGCAATCGTGGTCCACGAACTTCCTGTCATGATAGAAACCAATGCACAAATAATGCAGGTTGAGGTCAAGAAGTAGCTGGGATGAATCACTTTCATTCCATAATAGATTAAAGTAGGCACTACGCCACTGATCATCCATGCACCACTCAGTGCACCAATGATAAGGAGAATAAGTATGGCGGGAGTCACACCAGTAATATTATTGATGATGGCAAACTCAAAATCACGCCATTCTATTTTATAAAACAGGGTACCGATAAAAATACAAACAGCTGAAGCTATTAATAAAGACACTTGGCTTCCGCCTTCCAATGAATCGCTTCCAAACGAACGTATCGTAGCGAATAATAGGCCGGTCAATACTAAAACCGGTATGAGTGATATTCCTGGAGAGGGTATTTTCTTCATTCTACAATGATTTTTTCTTATGTTATCCCTCAATTATGGGATTATACATCTTCTTATTAAAATAAAACAGTTATCAAACGGCGTTTGTTGATTTATAGAGGTATATATTAAGGGTGTCTTGATCACCTTGGGATCAAATTATTTTTTGAATCCCCATGCATAACGAATGAATTGCAACCCAGTCAATATCAATGCAGAAGACAATCCTGTATAAAACATAGAAATAAAGGTAGAAGGCAAAAGCTCGAAGTGGCGGATACACATGCCGAGAAACATCATAAACAACATGATCAGCCAGCCTCTGATGTCGAAAAAGGCAAATGGGCAATTCTTATCATGTATCTTGCTGCTAATTCTCATTGTATGCTTTTTGTATAAGCGCCTGAATATGACAAAGAAGAATATGGCAAAGATGACAAAAGCTCCCATAGCGCTCCACCAACCATAGTGAGGATAGTTGAGCCAGGTAGTGATGCCAATGATAAGTATATTAATGCCTACGACTACCCAAATAAAGCCTGCTGTTAGTAAAAGATTCTTTCTGCTTACTCCGTACTTCATTTAAAATAGATTAGAGCTTTTTTAAAGGTAAACTTTTCTTCTCAAAATGTCTAGCGAAGAAACCATTTTGTGCCTTCAGTATAAATGCCGGAAACTCTCGCTGTAAGATGCCAAGTGCAGTTTCAGCCCTGAGCCTTACATCTTCAATTTTTGCTGTGTCATCTAGAAGTTTATTGATGCGTTTTGCGTCATCACCTCCTCGCAGACTCTCAAACAAAGCTTTCTTTATATCGGCGATAATCAGATCGATATTTTGTAGAGTCACTATGTTGGTTGTAGAATAATCGCCCAATAAGTGTATATCAGTAATGATGGAAGCAAATGCATTCGCATAAGCACGCTGTGCGCCCGATGTCTGAAAGCCTAATGTCGACCCTACTGTTGCCATCGATTCGCGATTGCGCCTTGCTTGTTCATCGACCACCTTTTTCCAGAAAGATTGTTGTACGGCAGCTGTCCAATTCCGTTCGGCTACCAGTTCTTGCAATATCGGACTACTTTGCGGATTGGCATTATAACCCCAATGAAAGAACACACGATGGCCATGTTTACGCCATGTAAAATCTTGGTGTGGTGCATCTCGAAGACCGGGGAAATAGCCTATCGGGTGATCGATGTTATTGTGTATCAACAATATCAATTCGCTGATTTCCGTGCATCGTTCGAAAGGAAGTACGGAATAGATGTCAGCTTCATGTCCACCTTTGCGCCCAGGATTTAATGATTTTGCCGATAATGTGGAGATGTTTAGAAGGATAACTAAGGTAAGCAACGCGTACTGCTTAAGATATTTCATAAAATGTCATCGATTATTAGTATAGTTGTCAAAGATAGGAACAAATCTAAAAAGATGACACTAATGAAATGCAAAATGGGCTAAAAAGATATTATCTTTTCAACCCATTTACATATTTATTAATTCATTTACTTTATCGAGCTTTATTATCTCTAGGTTCGCGGGTAGGATGTCCGTTGGCATCAAACCACAAATCTTTACCATTATAAATATCAACTTCATAGTAACCGTTAATCGGATAATAGCTGATCTCTTCGACATTACCCAAAACATTTTTCTTTTTCAGGTGATCGATGATTTTGCTGGAAAGAAGTTTGCTTAGGATACTTTCTGGAATGACTGCACTATTTGGCGCATCCACCTTGAGCCATTGACCATCGGGACGTACCTCCACTTCATACCCATTGCTAAGATTTATCTCATAACAATTATCCTGAATCTCAAACTCGGCTTTTGCTATAGTTGCAGTAGGAAAATGTGTTCCTAGGAACGATAACACAGCATCAGGCAAAGATTGCTGATTTTCTGATACACTAACTACAGGACCAATTTGCGCCATAGTGCTATGTGTATTGAACATAGCACAAAAAAGTATGCCTAATAAGGGCAGTAAATAACTTCTTGATTTCATAACTCTTCTTTTTTAGGGATTTGTTTTTGTATAACAAGAAACTGTTTCACTTTGTTAGATGAAAGCAAAAACATTTTCATATAAATGTGTTAAAGCACTCTTGATGGCTAACTCTTTTATATTGAAGTTGTTGTTACTAATGTAGAATAAATCAATTTATTATTATGAATACAGGAATGTCTGATCATCTTAATGCCGAAGAACGTCGCGAATTATCAGATTCGGATTATGGATTACCCGATCTTCGCGAGTTTCCAATGCCCGATGCTGCTCATGTAAGAGCTGCAGAAGCTTATTTTCGTTATGCTCCTGAAGATAGGAAAGCTGAGCTGGCACGCAACATACTTCGTAAGGCTGCTGAGTATGGTGTCAATGTCCGTAGCGAGACTATACAATCGTGGGCCAATCAATGAAGTAAGAACAACAAGGAGAATGGAGATTAATCCATTCTCTTTGTTGTTCTCGTAACTATATATTTTCATAGATTCCTCTTTTCTTCTAAACTTTCTACTTCTGCCATCTGTTAAAAAAATGATGTGGGTGATGATGACTCAATCTTTCATCCGTATTCTCTGTATCAGACTATTGACATTTAATATATTATACCAGATGAAGATAGGTTATTTTGTACCTTGTTATATAGATGCTTTGTCGCCGCAAGTGGCAATTTCTACTTATAATCTACTAAAGCGTTTTGATTTAGATATTCATTTCATCGAGCAGGCGGCATGCTGTGCCTTGCCCTTAACCGATATGGGTTATAGCAAGAAAGCATGTAGGATGGAGGAGAATCTTGTGCCTTTACTTGCCGATTATGATGCAATCGTAGTGCCATCAGGCATCTGTACTGAGCAGATTCGTAATCATTTTAGCGATGCGGATGATAAATCGGATTTGTATAAGGTCAGAGAGTCAGTGTATGATATTGTCGAATTTTTACATGACATACTTAAGATAGACAAGCTCCCCTGGGCTAAATTCCCTCATAAGGTGGTCTTGCATAATGGCTGTCACTCATTACGCTATCTTAAACACGCACGACCGACTGAGATTATGGAACCCGATTTCTCTAAGACGGAGGCATTGCTGAAGTTGGTTGACGGACTTGAAGTGGTTTATCCGGAACGCCGGGACGAGTGTTGCGGATTTGGTGGAACCTTTGCGGTATGGGATACCAGTTGCGCTGGTCAGATGGGGCTGGATAAGGTAAATGATTATGTGCGGCAAGGTGCTCGTTATGTGACTTCTGCGGATTTTTCATGTTTGTTACATCAGCAGACGATAGCGCAAAAGAATAATATTGATATTAAGGCATATTATATTGCAGAAATTCTTAATGGAGATGTAGAGTCATGAAACAGATTGATCAAGTAGCCAATGGCGCAAAGTTTATTGCCGATACGCCACATAGAGAGAGTCATGACCGTTGTCTGTGGGCAGCTCGTATGCGACGAGATGCTGTGGCCCAACAAATACCCGAATGGGAAGAAATGCGGGGGTTGGCTTCTTTAGTAAAAATGCACACTTTATCCAATCTAGATGTATATCTGGAAGAGTTCGAAAAAAATGCAATAGCCAATGGGATACATATTCACTGGGCTAAGGATGCTACTGAACATAATGAGATGGTCTACGAGATTTTCAAAGCCCATAATGTGAAGATCGTGACGAAAGGTAAATCGATGCTGATGGATGAATGTGGTATGCGTGAATTTATGGCGGAGAAAGGTATGCAGATCTTTGAAGCTGATCTGGGTGAACGTATTCAGCAGTTGAGCAATGAGCGTGCATCACACATCGTGATGCCTGCTATACATAAATTGCGTGGTGATGTGGCTCAACTTTTTGCCGAACACATGGGTAGTGATCCGACCAACGATGATCCTCACTATCTGAATAGTGTGATGCGAGAAGATATGCGTAAGAATTATATTAAGGTGGATGCAGGGATGAGCGGAGTAAATTTTGCTATCGCTGAGACGGGAGGTATTGTAGTTTGTACCAACGAAGGTAATGCTGATATCAGTGCCAATGTGCCGCCACTCTATGTGGCTAGTATGGGTATCGAGAAATTGATTCCTCGCGCCAGTGATCTGCCACTTTTTGTACGTCTGCTTTCTCGGAGTGCTTTAGGTTTTCATATCACGCAATATACTTCTCATTATCATGGTCCGCGCGAAGGGCAAGAAATGCATATTGTAATTGTCGATAACGGTCGTTCTGAGCGTTTGGCCAAGCCGGGCTATTGGGAAGTATTGAAATGTATGCGTTGTTCGGCTTGTCTCAACACTTGTCCGGTATTTCGTAGAACAGGAGGCTTGAGTTATGATGCCCCTTATATGGGACCCATCGGAATAGTGCTTGAGCCTAGCTATGATTTGCATCTCTATGCGCAGCTGCCTTACTCTTGCACGCATTGTGGTTCGTGTGGCAATGTGTGCCCTGTCAAAGTGCCCATTCCCGAATTAGTCTTCATGTGGCGCAATGAGTTGGTGGATAAGCGTGAGGATCTTCTATCTCATCGATTGGAGATGGATGTGGCAAGCCAGATACTGCGTAGTGCATCACGTTTAACATGGGCGGAGAAATTTGCATTGTCAGCCCTGCGTCACGCCCCTAAAGGATTGCTCGACTCGCGTCTCAATCCTTGGACAATAAATCATGTTAACCCTGAAGCTCCACAAGAAACTTTCCGTGAATATTATAAAAAACAACAGTCTACAGATAAAGAGCAATAACTATGACAAACGATTCAACTTCATCTCGGGAAGTGATTCTCGATAAGATAAGGAAAGGGAAACCGCGATTGGTGCCACTTCCAGCCGTACCTTTATTCCCATATCCTGGAGATCTCGCAGAAGAGTTTAATAAACATCTTCTATCGTTTGATGGTAAATGTCTGACGTTTGCTACGCGTGAAGATGCTGTTGCCTGGATGAATGGGCAAGTAAACACCTCAAAAATCGTATTCTCGTCTGTTCCCGAATGTGAATCAACGTTTGCAATAGCTGAATTGAAAGATCCGCATGACGCACATAAAATTGATATTTGTATTGCCGAGGGTGTGATAGGGGTTGCCGAAACTGGTTCTATATGGGTTAATAATGTCTCTCTAGGTTTGGCGGCAGCTGCATTGTTTTCGACCGATTTATATTTGTTCTTGGATAAGGCAAGTCTCAAGTCGGGGCTTCATGAGGCTTATGCAGCGCTTGATATACGCGAACATCAGTATGGTTCTTTTTATACTGGACCTTCGGCTACGGCCGATATAGAAGCTATACACGTGACAGGCGCGCAGGGAGAGATCAGTTTGACAGTCTTGCTTTATGGAGATTAAACTATAATTGTCTATCACAGTCAAAATGGAAATGAAAGCGTTGTAGTAAAGCTCTATTCAGATTACTGACTGACCGTGTTCTCCTCACTTACTAGCCGTGATCACCTTGCTAGCAAGCCGTGGTCTGCTATTAAGATAAAAGAGAGCGGTGATAGTTGTCCAATATGCAGAATATCAGTAGTATACGAGGGGAGTGTCTGGCTCGTTGGAAATTAAAAAAACCGGGGATGATACCTGATAAATGTATCATCCCCGGTTTTTTGCTAAAAGGCTGCAATTAATTAGATCTTCTTCAAAATAGATAACTCTGTTTCGAGACGGCTGATAGAAGCATTTAGCTTCTTCAAGTCGATGTCGATCAAATCAGATTTGCTATATTCTTTATTGCCAAGTTTCACTTTCTCTTCACCGTTGCGATTAGGAATATTAACCAGTTCTAGCTCTTCGCCATCCATGGAGATAATCAATTCAGTGTATAGTGCATCAAGTCTTGCCAAAATATCCTTTTTCTTTTCTTTAGTAATAATCATAGTTGTCTTTTTGAATAGTGTTTGAAAAATAGAATGCAAATGTACATTCTTTTTGTTTTTTAGCGAAGAAATAGTCGTTAATATTTTATGTGAAATAGGGTGTGTAGAAACAAAAAAACGCTTCCCGAAATTTATCGGAAAGCGTTTGTTGTAGAAGAGAGCCTCTTGTCGGATTCGAACCAACGACCCCGAGATTACAAATCACGTGCTCTGGCCAACTGAGCTAAAGAGGCAGTCATTTCTGTTTTGCGGGTGCAAAGGTAGGTGATGTATTTTAAATATCCAAATAATTGGCGAAAAAAATCTCATATTATTAATATCATAGGTTTTCATTATCTTTGTAGAAGTACTTAGATGTATTTAGATATCCGTAACAATCATAAATAATCATCAATATCCAATGATAGATTCTTTGGCTATGGGTTTCCCTGCCAGTGGTTGGGAAAATGAGATGTTTTGGAGATAATCCGAAATTTAGGTTGATAGAACAAATGCTGGCATGGAAGTAATAAAAGTGAACCACACCTTACTCTTTAGGGAAGATGTGGTCCGCAAATATTATTGCAGTTTATGATAATACATACAGTTGATCCAAACAATGGTACATAGCCCGATTATAATACGAATAATACATATTGTAATCCATTGTTTTTGGTGAGATTGTATAGCCTTTATGGTATCTTTTACAGTTAAACAAAAAAAATACAAAAAAATGATATTTAGTGCAATATAAAATGTTACTAATATATAGTATCTCATAATTCCAATGGTATATCACCCTGACCTGTGTCAAGCATGTTTGTTACGAATTGTTGCTGTCATAAAACAGCCTGTTTTCCTTTCTGCATGCAAATTACTAAAAAATGATGATATATGTAACTTTTTTATCCCTAAAGGAGATCTTTTTAGTTGCAATCATCCTATAATATTAGGATGCTAGTATAGTATGATAAAACATACAAAGGCCGAATGAAATTACAGCAATAGCAATACCTGCTGGACCGAGTGCCTTCATGGCAACACTTTTAAAGGCACTTTTTAAAGCAGCCTTTCCCTGCGTTTTGACTCCTGAGGCACCCAAGAAAGTTGTGAAATCCAATCCAATGGCTATTAAAGCACATTTCGCTACCTTTTCCCAATCAATGCTTCTTGTTAATTGTATGTTCTCCGCATCCATACAACCCAAAACCTTTTCCCATTCATCGGCTGGCTAAAGTAGGCATCTGGCAACGGAGATAAACGACCGACGAAATAGTAGAAAACGAAAATACAAAACCATCGTGAGTAATAGGCATTCAGCTTATCACACGCACGGCTCTATTTTCTTTTAGGCGAATTATTATTTGGTCAAAGGTGGATTTGGGCAAGCGGTAGATTACAATCCCTTTAAAATAATAGTATTTTAATTGTCCAATATAGTTCTTGCATGAAAATGTTGTACCTTTGTGCAACGCCTTGGTACTTAGCCAAAGTGAAGTGGAATATAGGAAACAAAAGCACTGAAAAGAGAAGAAGTCGCCCAGATTGATGCTCTATGCGAGTTAAAAATCAGTAAAAGCGTTAAATCTTCACCTTTTAGAATATACCCTTAAAGGTTACGACCATATTTCTGATTTATTATATGCAAATTATTGAGTAATAACCGGTTGCAAATACGAATATTTAATTATTTAGAGGATGAGAAGATTTATTTCCTTTTTCGCATTTACATTACTATTACTAATAGTAATGACAAGCTGTAAACCCAAAAATAATACAGCCAGTGAAAGCACTGCTATGCACCAAGAAAAGGCTGTAAGTGATAGTTTGCCGCAAGCAGATAGTACAGGTTATATTGTTAGCGTGGGCGAGATGGCCCCCGATTTTACTATGGAGCTGATCGATGGCGATAAAGTCACTCTATCGTCTTTAAAGGGCAAGGTCGTGATGTTGCAGTTTACAGCTAGTTGGTGTGGGGTGTGCCGTAAAGAAATGCCTTATATAGAGAGTGATATCTGGCTTAAACACAAAGATAATAGTGAGTTTGCATTAATCGGCATCGATAGAGATGAGCCTTTGGAAACGGTGAAACGCTTCGCGAAATCGACAGGAATCACTTATCCGATAGGGCTTGATCCAAATGGTGACATTTTTGCCGAATATGCTTTAAGAGGTGCAGGCATCACACGCAATGTGCTGATCGACCGCGAAGGGAAAATAGTGATGCTGACTCGTCTTTTTAATGAAGCAGAATTTAATGAGTTGGTGGAGAAGATTAATGTAATGCTCGATTAGTTTTTTATAGAAAAAATAAAAGGGAAAGGCTTGATACACATTTATTTCTTTGTGTAGCAAGCCTTTCCCTTTTATTGAGTATTATTCGGCTAAAGTAAGCTTAGCCAGATAATTGTAGTGTTTACCTTCCTTCAATAATTCGGTCTTAAAACCATATTCAATGGCATAAAGACTCAATGTTTGAAAATCTATATAAAGCCAATCAAAGGTATCGCCCTTAACTTTCTTATATTCCATCCAGAAGTCTACTTCGCCGTAGTAATCGCCTGCTATATCGATTAAGAAGCTACCATCTTCGTCTTCGAAAAGATATTTTAAATCACTCGAATCCATGAGTACAGAGCCACCTGGGCGTAATAACTGCTTGATGCGTTTAAAGAAGATGGGCAGGTTGGTTATCTTGCCTATTATGCCCGAACCGTTCATCAGCATTAATATAGTATCAAAGTTTTCCGTAAAAGTTTCATCGAAAAGATTCACGAGTCTTGCGTCTTTAATGCCTCGCTCTTTCATGGTTTCGACTGCCAGTGGTGATATGTCGATGGCACACACATCCTTGTCCATATCCTGTAGTGCCAGTGAATGGCATCCACTGCCTCCACCTACATCCAGTATTTTGCCTGTGGCCTGTTTTAGGGCTATTTGCTCTAAAGGAGGCATTTGCTTGAAAGATCGGAAGAGGGTAGAAACGGGTATTTCATCCTCATCGAAGGCAGAAGACAAAACACGCAGCTTACTGGCTTTACCTTTTTGAAAATATTCGGCGATTGCGGCTCCCATGGGATCCTTATCAGCCGTTAATACATTTGTTATCATTTGATAATCCTATTTGTTCTTATGAGCAAAGATAGGGAATAAGAAGAAAAAAAATTATCTTTGCATACGGAAAAATCAAATAATCAAAGTGATAGTGAGATGAAATTAGAGGATGTAATCAGAGAAGGTCTTGTTTTTAAAGGAAAAAAAGAACGACCTCAGGAAGATGATAAGGTGAAAACCAAGGCAAAAAAGAAAACTTATATACGAGGGACTCACGGATCGGGTGCTGCTAAAATGAAGGCCGAAATCCGCCGTAAGCGTGCTAGTCGCCGCAAATAATCTCGTAAATCGGATAAAGAAAACCGCCTTTCGGTATGAAGATTCTATCTTCGTCGAAAGGCGGTTTTTGTTTTTCTTATTTTTGAGGGAGTACCTCTATCCAGTAATCATCGGGATCATTGATGAAATAAAGACCCATGCTGGTGTTTTCGAAGCAAACACAACCCATTTCACGATGATACTCGCGTATGGCATCATAGTCTCCAGCTAAGCGGAAACATAGATGGCTTTCGTTTTCGCCAAGCTCATACGCCTCTTTGTGGTCGCGGAGCCATGTCAGTTCTAGCATAAATGGACTAGCGCCATCTGTCATATAGACAAGGACAAATGAACCGTCTGCTGCTTCTTTGCGATGATGCTCTGTCAATCCCAACGCTTTTTGATAGAACGCGATACTGCGCTCGAGATCGGTAACGTTGATATTGAAGTGATCAAATTTGCTACTAATTTTCATTGTTGATAGGTTATTTAAATAGTGAATTTATTATAGTTTAAATTTATTCCTTGATTTCTGCCTTTACAATCTTTCCAAAATATGAGCGTGGTAGTCCTGGAATTTGGGTTTGGCCAATATCCATCTTTTCGCACTCAAGGACTATAGTTGGTTCGGTCTTTCCATTGGGGTAGAACATTACGGTGTAGGTCTGTGCCTTTTCCAGTGCCTCATAAGGTTGGTCAGGTGCTAGTGTGCACATCATGGCAGGTGTGTCTTCTATGTTTACGATAGAGCCACCCGCATCAGCTGTCATCATGCTGCGGTTAAACTGATCTTTGCCTATGACGATCACAATTTTTCCTTCGCTAGCTTTTATGCTGTTTTCAGGAATTAGGGCGGGAGCTATTTCTTTTAGAGGTCCTTGTGTCTCAGTGGCAGGTTTGTTCTCTACCGGTGCTTCTTGTTTGGCAGCTGTTTCAATTGGTGTGGAAGTCTGCTTGATCACAATTGGACCATTTTGTATCTGGTCTACAGGTTTGTTATTGGTCACTTGTTGAATGTCGGAAACGCTAAGTGCCAACGCAGCGCTTTTGAACATATCATTGGCAAAATCTATTGTCTTGATGCGCCATTTGCTGATGCCGCGAATTAGTTTTGTTTTGGATTTATTCAATGCAAAATCATCATTGATCCATTCGTCTGCATTGTATTTTTCTGTTTCGCGGTAGGTGTAACGTATTTTTTCTATCATGACCGTGCAAAATTCAGGTTTACACTCTATGGTTAACTGATAGGTCATCCATGCTCTGTCTAGGGAAAGAGCAGATGAACGGAACAATAACCACTGTTCGCCCCGGCCAGCAAGCATGCCGCTTTTAGAATTGGCATACGTTACTCGGCTTGCTTCATTGTCATTTTCTTTCAGTCGGCTTTCCATCCATTTTTGCATGCGGTTAAAAATATCTTCTTCACTCATTCCTGGTATGCTGAATTCGCGCGAAAAGATCACTTTGCCTTCTTTCTCGGGTACGGCCCCTGCAAGATAGAGTTTCTCGTCAAATATCTCGTTGTTTTGTGCTGTCAGGCTAGTTAATGGTAGCAATAGCATGAATGCCCAGAAAAGAAATTTCATATTCTTCATATTGTATAGGTGTTAAAAAGTTATTTTTAATTGTTCGCCACGATAAGTGATAGGTATAAAACAGCAACCATGTGTCTCGGCAAACTGTTGGAGGGCAATGGCTTCTGCGTAGTTTTCGCCAAAGTGCATTGGTACAAATATCTTAGTACGGATTCTTTCTATAAATTGCTTGTCGCCTTTCATATAGTCACTGCCCTGTCGGCTATCAACAGGAAAAAGGACTAGGTCAATGGCTGGTGCAATGTGGTGGATGTAATCCAGCTCTTTCAAAAAATCATTATTGGCTTGGTCTATTTCTTCCTTTGTAGATTCATCGCACCAATTCCAGTTATTTAAATCGCCTGCATGAAAGATGCTTTTTTCATTGATATACATCAAAAAGGAAATACCTACATCTGTGGATCCGCATGCATGTACTTTTAAGAAGTCGTCGCTATAGATGTCTCCTTTATCTAAGAAAATAGCGTCGCCCAACTGCGCTTTACCACCAACCAATATGTCTTTTGATAGGATATAGATGATGTCAGGTCGTTTCTCGCGCCATGTCAGAATTTCGGGGTTGAAATGATCTGGATGGATATGTGAGCATAGGACATAAAGCTTGCCAGGCCTTTCGAGAAGGTAATCATGTACAAGGCCTTGGTTGTGAAACTTGTCCGAGGAGTCTTTGTAGTAATCGATAATGATGGTTGCATCTTCGAATTCGAACCCAAAGCCGCTGTTGTAGAGGTAATCTAAAATCATAATTGAAAGTCACTGATTAAATTCAGCCGTAGGCTTACTGTTGTGGGAGACAAAAATAATAAATAAATCTATTGCGCTAAACTTTCATCACGACTTTAATCTTGAGACTTTAAAAAAGATATTTTGATAATTTCTTATCGCATTGCTTTTTGCTAAATATGCTACTTGTTGGCCTGGAAAAGATTGTTAAATACCAAGGACTTAATTTGTTTGATGTGTTATTCTTATAAATTGTCATAATTGACATATAGATAGGGAAGATGCTTAATACGTTAATCAGTCATTAAAATTAAAACAATTTATTAGTATAGACAGAAGTTGTGATAATCATATTGTTTTAAATGAAACTAATCTTTTATGTCTTATATGTCGGGATGTTGTTGATGAAATATGCACAAACATATTGTGGTTGTGCAATTATGTGTTATCTTTGCCGCCGAATTAATTTTAAAAATCAATTGGATGAAAAAAATTACATGGATTAGCATTTTGATGCTTATCGTTTCAATTCCAACTTTCGCGGGTGGGCTTCTTACGAATACCAACCAGCATGTATTGTTTTTGCGAATGTTGGCTAGAAATGCCTCTACCGAAATAGATGCGGTTTACTCCAATCCAGCCGGTGTTGCTTTTATGGAAAACGGGTGGCATTTATCTTTTAATGCTCAAAGTGCCTATCAGACTCGTAAGATTACAAGTACTTTTGCGCCATTTGCGATGAATGGTAATGAGGTGACAAAACATTATAAAGGTGAGGCATCTGCCCCTATCATTCCTAGCTTATATGGTGCTTATGTGACCGATCGCTGGAGTATATCTGGTAACTTTGCTATCAGTGGTGGTGGTGGTAAAGCTACTTTTAATGACGGTTTAGGGTCATTCGAATCAATAGTTTCGATGGTTCCAATTATCGCTAATACAATGAGTAGTATGTTGCCTGGTCTTGATATACCAACTATAAACAGATATTCGGTAGATAGCTACATGCAAGGGCGTCAATACATATTCGGTTTACAGCTTGGTGCTACTTATAAAATCACGGACTACCTTTCGGTTTTTGCTGGTGGTCGTATGAACTATGTGAGCAATCATTATAAAGGCTATCTTAGAGACATACAAATAGGGTTCGCAGATGGTGGCTCAATGGTAAACGCCTCACAAGCTTTTGGTGAGTTGGCGCAAGAAGTTCCTGCCCCCTATAAAAGTTCAGTGGAACTGTTGGCAGGTGCTACTGCTGATAAAGAAGTGGATTGTAAGCAAAAAGGCTGGGGAATTACTCCAATCCTTGGTGCTGACTTCAAAATGGGCAAATGGAATGTCGGTGTGAAGTATGAGTTTAAAACTAAGCTTAACATTGAAAACAATACTACAATCAATACAACTGGTTTCAAAGATTATGATCATGGCGTGAACACTCCTCATGACATTCCTTCGTTGTTGACAGTAGGTGTATCATACAATCCGATTCCTGAGGTTCAGTTGGCAGTGGGTTATCACCACTTCTTTGATTCAAGTGCTAAAATGGCAAATGGTAAAGAGCAATACACAGGAAACGGTACAAATGAGTATTTGGGTGGTATCTCGTGGGATGTAACTAAATGGTTGCAACTGAGTACAGGTATGCAGCGTACTAAGTATGGTGTCCAGGATGATTATCAGACAGATATGAGTTTTTCAATCAGTTCTTACTCATATGGTCTTGGTGCGGGTTTTAATATTACGCCAAATCTGCAGCTCAATGTTGCCTATTTCTGGACGAAATATGATACATATACCAAGAATATGGACAACTATAACTACATGAGCGATAAATTGGAGAGTCTAGGTATTCCATCAACCATTGCTCAAGCTATTAAGATTGAAGGACAAGATAAGTTTACACGTACCAATAAGGTGTTTGGTATCGGTATTGATTATCGTTTCTAGGCCTGTATTATATAATCACAAATTATATAATTATGCTATAAGCTGTCTGATTTGGATATCAGGCAGCTTATATTATTTTTGTAACTACATAATGCGCTTAATCCACTTTTCTTTTTCTTCGGTATAAGGAGGATATTTTAAACTGGGCTCTCCCCATATTGCTTTATCGAAGATGGACTTAGTGTGCGAGAAACATTGATAACCGAATTTTCCATGATAATGTCCAGTACCCGAATTGCCAGATCGGAAGAGCACACGTCTGAACTCCAGTCACCGCTCATTATCTC
>CAMTPC010000020.1 GCA_947074295.1 uncultured Bacteroides sp.
TTTGCCTATAGTAATCCATAAATATGGTCTCGGCACATCGTTTTCCTTCATCATAGCACGAACGCACACCTATAGGATTGACATTACCCCAATAGTTTTCGGTCTGTGGGTGAACCATCGGATCGCCATAAACCTCACTGGTAGATGCTTGTAAAATCTTTGCATTGGTTCGTGAGGCCAATTCCACCAGATTGAATGCACCCAGAACGGAGGTTTTTATGGTCTGCAAAGCGTCGTATTGATAGTGTATGGGCGAAGCCGGACAAGCCAGATTATAGATCTCATCTACTTCGGCAGAGTAAGGTGTTGTGATGTCGTGTCTAACAAATTCAAAATGATGATTATCCATCAAATGAATGATGTTATTCTTTGTTCCGGTGAAAAGATTATCCAAGCAGATGACATCATTTCCTTCTTTGAGAAGGCGTGTACAGAGATGCGATCCAATAAAACCAGCCCCACCGCTAACTAATATTCGCTTCATTATGTTTTATGATTACCTATTTATAAGATACAGACAAAAGTAGTTTATTTAAGCTATATGAACAAATATATCCTAAAAAAAGACCTGAATGTTTTAATCTTAATTTTATAGTTTCAAGTAAAACGGTTTTGTAAGAGATATGTATTCTTCACTATAGTGATGACGAGCAATTTCAAGCACCAGGTTATCCTGTTGAGTTTCATTTGGTTTCATTTTAAAACTAACGATTTTGCGCTTTGGCGCTTCACCAGGCTTGGTGCTTACATTCAAGGTTTTCTCAGGAAACAGGCCAGCGTCTGCACTCAAATCAATAAAGCGTTCCATCACATCAGAAGGTAAAATCACAACAAACATACCTGCAGGCTTCATTAAAGAGACGACTCGCGATAGCAGTTGTTCGAAAGGCAAGTCATGATCATGTCGTGCCAGACTCCGCTGTGTGTCGGGCGATTTTAAAGCATCGGAGAAATAAGGAGGATTGGAAACTATCAAATCGAATCTCTCATCAGTCTCCCAATTTTTAAAATCCACATTCACTACTTTTATACGCTGCGACCATGACGAAGCCTCTATATTTTCTCGCGCTTGGCATGCAGCTTGCTCGTCTATTTCAACTGCTGTTATACTAGCAGTGACACAACGTTGTGCCAACATCAACGCCACTAAACCTGTACCGGTACCTATATCGAGAATAGAAGAAGCAGCTTCGATGGGTGCCCATGCTCCCAGCAACACACCATCTGTACCTACTTTCATAGCACAGCGATCATGCCACACCGTAAACTCTTTGAATTTAAAATAAGAATTAGCCATAGTAAATTTATTGTTTTCTCTTCAACTGCTATATCAGAACCAAAGGCACTACACCAATACCCTTATCACACTACCTGTCAACTACTTACAAAATCCATCACATCCAATATTAGAGGATAACCACATCAGTAAGTGACTACGGCCAATCAGCAACATAACCAAGGCTATTTGAAAGACTGACAACGGCTACTCCATATAGCAACCAATTCATTCTTGACTATAGGTTGTTTTAAACTATCGTTCGTGCTCCTATAAAGCATTTCCAAAAGTACTATATTTCGCCATTAATCAGACGCAAAATGATAGAATAAAACAAATAACCCCCGATAATGAAATAAGAGTTAATCAAATGGCATAGTTTTTGTATTTTTAGTGTCCATAGACTTTACTATTTACAAAGAATCAACTAAATTTGCAGTCATTTTTACACTTAATCGTCAGAATGTGTCAGAATGACGTTAAAATAAAATTAGCACCATGATGAAAAAAAAATATATGATGCAAGAAGCTACCAATAACGGTTTTTCACTTATAGCAGATTTTGACGGCAATGATGAATCCGTATTCGATATCAAACTAGAATCGAAAGAAAACATTCCTGTCTTGCCTTTGCGCAATATGGTTTTGTTTCCCGGGGTATTTTTACCCATCAACATCGGACGTCCGTCAACATTGAAGCTGGTTCGTGAAGCCGAAAAGAATAATACCAACATAGCCGTAGTATGTCAGAAAGATGCTCAAACCGAGAACCCTGGTTTTGAGGATCTGCACACAGTCGGTGTGATAGGCCGAATCGTAAAGGTTCTAGAAATGCCCGATCACACGACAACAGCTATCATACAAGGCTTTAAGCGTATAGAGCTAAAAAGCATTACGGAGAATCATCCTTTCTTACGCGGAGAAATTGAACTAAGAGAAGAAGAGAAACCAGAAAAGAACGATAAAGAATTTACAGCCTTGGTGGACTCGTGCAAGGATCTCACTGTACGCTTCATCAAGACTTCTGAAATGATAAATCAAGAGACAATCTTTGCTATCCGCAACTTGAATGTACCTTTGTTTGTCATCGACTTTTTGGCTACTAACCTCCCACTGCGAAAAGACGAAAAAATCGATTTGCTACAGATGGATTCGTTAAAGGATAGAGGTTACAGACTACTCGAGATCTTGAACAGAGAAGTACAGTTGGCTGAAATTAAAGCATCGATACAGATGCGTACTCGCGAGGATATAGACCAACAACAGCGCGAATATTTCTTGCAACAGCAAATTAAAACCATCCAAAATGAATTGGGCGGTGGCAGCCAAGAGCAAGAGGTGGAAGAAATGCGTCTGAAATCCTTCAAGATGAAATGGGGCGAAGAGGTACAGACTGTTTTCGATAAAGAGTTGGCTAAGCTAGAACGCACACATCCACAATCTCCCGATTACAGCGTGCAGCTAAACTACCTCCAGACCATGCTCAATTTGCCTTGGAATGTATATACCACCGACAATCTGAACCTTAAAAACGCAGAAAAAACGCTTGACAAGGATCACTATGGACTAGAGAAAGTAAAAGAGCGCATCTTAGAGCATTTGTCTGTGTTAAAATTGAAAGGTGACATGAAATCGCCTATCATCTGCTTGTATGGCCCTCCTGGAGTAGGTAAAACTTCATTGGGTCGTTCCATTGCTGCAGCACTTAAACGCAAATATGTGCGCATGTCATTGGGAGGTGTACATGACGAAGCCGAAATTCGTGGTCATCGCAAAACTTATATAGGTGCTATGCCTGGACGTATCATCAAAAGTATGATCAAGGTAGGTTCATCCAATCCTGTATTCATACTTGACGAGATTGACAAAGTAAGTTCCGATCGCCAAGGCGATCCATCATCTGCATTGCTTGAAGTATTGGATCCCGAACAAAACACGTCATTCCATGACAATTTCTTGGATGTGGACTATGACTTATCAAAAGTGATGTTTATCGCTACTGCCAACAACCTTAATACTATCCCTGCCCCACTTCTGGACCGCATGGAGCTCATAGAGGTAAGTGGATATATCACAGAAGAGAAAGTAGAGATTGCCCGCAAGCATCTTCTACCCAAGGCATTGGAAGCTAATGGTTTAAGCAAAAACGATATTAAGATATCCAAACCGACACTTGAAGCGATCATCGAATCATATACACGCGAAAGCGGTGTTCGCGAGCTGGAAAAGAAGATTAATAAGATTCTTCGTAAATCGGCTCGTCAACTGGCCACAGATGGTTATTTCCGTTGTCCGGAAATTAAGCCTGCTGATCTATATGATTTTCTTGGAGCACCCGAATACTCGCGCGATAAATATCAAGGTAATGAATATGCTGGCGTGGTAACGGGTCTGGCATGGACAGCCGTGGGCGGTGAAATCCTTTTTGTGGAGACCAGCCTAAGCAAAGGCAAAGGCGGAAAACTGACACTGACAGGAAACTTGGGAGATGTGATGAAGGAGTCGGCTATGCTGGCTTTAGAATATATCAAGGCACACGCTTCACAGCTTAGTATCAACGAGGAGGTGTTTGACAACTGGAATATCCATGTGCATGTACCCGAAGGCGCTATACCTAAAGATGGCCCCTCGGCTGGTATAACCATGGCTACATCACTAGCATCAGCATTGACACAGAGAAAAGTGAAACCCAATATAGCGATGACAGGAGAAATAACTCTTCGTGGCAAGGTACTCCCTGTGGGCGGCATCAAAGAAAAAATTCTGGCAGCCAAGCGTGCGGGTATCAAAGAAATTATTCTTTGCTCTGACAACAAGAAACATATAGACGAGATTCAGGACATTTATTTGAAAGGTCTGACTTTCCACTATGTAAATGATATAAAAGAGGTATTCAATCTGGCTTTGACTGATGAAAAGGTCAAGGATGCAATTGAACTTAATAAACTGACATTATAATTGCTCCAGCAATGATTTTTGAATTACAACATACCGATCCCAAAAGTAATGCCCGTGCAGGATTGATTACAACCGATCATGGGCAAATACAAACCCCAATATTCATGCCTGTGGGCACTTTGGGTACCGTAAAAGGAGTACATCAGACGGAACTAAAAGAAGATATAAAAGCACAAATCATTTTGGGTAATACGTATCATCTATATTTACGTCCAGGACTTGAGGTGATCGAGAAAGCAGGTGGTCTGCATAAGTTTAATGGCTTTGACAGACCCATGCTTACCGACAGTGGTGGCTTTCAGGTATTCTCCTTATCAGCCATTCGCAAACTACGCGAAGAAGGAGCCGAGTTTCGCTCGCACATCGATGGCAGCAAGCATATCTTTACGCCCGAAAAGGTGATGGATATTGAACGTATCATCGGGGCAGATATAATGATGGCATTCGACGAATGCCCTCCAGGGAATTCTGACTATAAATATGCCAAGAACTCTATGGAGCTGACTCATCGATGGTTAGATCGCTGCATCACTCGCTTCAACGAGACCGAACCTAAATATGGTTACTCACAATCACTCTTCCCTATTGTGCAAGGATGTACTTACCCCGATCTACGTCGCCAATCGGCCGAGTTTATAGCCTCAAAAAATGCGGACGGTAATGCAATCGGCGGCTTGGCTGTAGGCGAACCAGCCGAAAAGATGTATGAGATGATCGAAGTGGTAAACGAGATATTGCCACAGGACAAGCCTCGCTATCTGATGGGTGTAGGTACGCCAGCCAATATCTTGGAGGGTATTGAAAGAGGTGTGGATATGTTTGACTGTGTGATGCCTACACGAAACGGACGCAATGGTATGATTTTTACCAAAGATGGTATCATGAACATGCGCAACAAAAAATGGGAGTTGGACTTCTCGCCAATCGAAGTGGATGGTGCATCGGTTGTAGATACGCTTTATACAAAAGCCTATCTTAGACATCTGTTCCACGCACAAGAGTTATTGGCAATGCAGATTGCCTCTATCCACAACCTTGCCTTCTACTTATGGTTAGCAGGCGAAGCACGTAAGCATATCATAGCTGGAGATTTCTCTACATGGAAGCCGATGATGCTGAAGAAAGTGACAACACGATTATAATCTACTATTATTACGGGATATTAATATATGAGGAGTAACCGATTCATCAAACTGCTTGACTGGTACATTATCAAGAAGTTTCTGGGAACATACGTTTTCGCCATCGCTTTGATCATTTCTATTGCAGTGGTATTTGACTTTAACGAGAAAATGGATAAATTCCTGGAAAACAACGCACCTTGGAATGCAGTTGTATTTGACTATTATCTCAACTTTATCCCCTATTTCGCCAATCTTTTTAGTCCGCTATTCGTATTTATCGCGGTAATATTTTTCACCTCAAAGCTCGCCGAAAACTCCGAGATCATCGCGATGTTTGCCGCTGGCATGAGTTTTAAAAGAATGCTGCGCCCTTATATGATCTCGGCAGGCATCATTGCGATTGCAACCTTCATGCTAGGCTCGTATGTCATCCCCAAAGGGAGCGCCACGCGCCTCGACTTCGAAGATAAGTATGTGAAACCAAAGAAGAAAAGCAGTGTGCGCAACGTGAGATTGGAAGTAGAAGATGGTGTCATAGCATATATTGATAATTATCAGAACTACAACAAAACGGGACATCGTTTTACGATGGATAAGTTTGTTGACAAGAAACTGGTTTCACAACTCACCGCACGCCGCATCGTATATGATACCACCGCAGTCAACAAATGGTCGATTCATGACTATATGATTCGAGAATTGGATGGGATGAACGAGATTATCTCGAAAGGAGATCGCATTGATTCGATTATCCCAATGGAGCCGGCTGATTTCTTAATTATGAAGAATCAGCAAGAAGTGCTTTCCAATCCCGAACTTAGCGACTATATCGACAAACAACGCAGACGCGGTGTGGCCAACATCAAAGAGTTTGAGATCGAATATCATAAACGTATAGCCATGTCTTTTGCATCGTTTATCCTGACTATTATTGGCGTATCGCTTTCATCACGAAAAACCAAAGGTGGTATGGGATTGCACCTCGGTATAGGATTAGCCTTGAGTTTCTCGTATATTCTATTTCAAACTATTTCGTCTACATTTGCTGTAAAAGGGAATATGCCTCCTATCATTGCAGTGTGGATACCCAACATACTTTATGCCTTTATCGCACTTTACCTTTACAGGAAGGCGCCTAAATAACGGAAGAAAGTATCTGATAAATAAAACGAAACTGTTTAATGATAAAGCAAAATACCCATTTATTTACAATAAAAAAAGAGACTGCCTAAGAATATTAGACAGTCTCTTTACTTTTTGTTGTATTCTGAAAATTCTCATTTGAATCTAAGAGTGATGATTACTCTTTAACGAATCAGCTATCGTTGCGCAAAATAATCATCCTTCTCCTTTAGGTTCAATACAGTACACATTTCAGTAGAGATCTGGCTCGGCAAAAGATCTTTTGCAATAATTACTCCATTCTCATCTAGCAAGTAATTAGAAAAACCACGACCCAGTTTGTACGACTTAAAAATTTCTGATTTCTTTCCATCTTGCTCCATGAAGCAAGCAAATGAATGAATCTGGTCTTTTCGAACCGTTTCGACAAATACAGATTGAAAATCATCGAAAGAAACAGAAACCATCTCTACATTAAAATCACCTGAATTTAACAGGTTATTCAGGCTAGCATTTCGCATCCGCGATTCGGCATCGTAACTTGCCCAAAAGCTCAGCAACACATAACGACCTTTCATATTGGTCAAGTTCATCAAAGCCTGTCCATCTTCTGATGTAGTTCTGATTATAAAATCCGGGGCTACATCACCCACATTTAGCCCTCTGTTATGTTTACCTTTACTCATAAAAGAGGTGAGAGAACACATTACTAATACAACAAAAATCCATCTTACATAACACTTCATGTAACTAGGGTTTAGTTAATACTATTCGGGACTGCCTGATAACAGTAGTTTCACCCGAAACATCGACTTAATAGACACTAAAAACATCAAATTAGACTGATAATCAGCACCTTTATTCTCGAAACTGACAACAAAGTACGGTCATTTTTTGTTAAGAACCAAATAGAAAAGAAAAAATCTTATCTTACAATGTCTTTTTTTATGCTATATAGCAGGTTTTCGGCATAATTTACCTACTTTTGCAGTATTACAAAAAGCTAGTTTTATTTGTATTTGCTTCTTCATTTTATTCCAAAATCTAAAAGAATTGGTACAATAGATTGCTTTCAACCAAAGATAAATAAGAAAATATAAATCCATGTCAGCATCAACAACTGAACTAATCTTAATTCGTATCACTGGAGAAGATCGCCCTGGACTGACGGCATCAATAACAGAAATTTTAGCCCGTTATGACGCCACAGTATTAGACATTGGTCAGGCAGACATCCATAATAGCCTCTCTCTAGGAATATTGTGTCAAACAGAAGAACGCCATTCGGGTTTCATCATGAAAGAATTGCTCTTTAAAGCGACATCACTAGGAGTGACTATACGATTTTATCCAGTAACAGTTGATGAATATGAGGATTGGGTAAAAATGCAAGGCAAAAACAGATATATACTGACTGTCTTAGGACGCAAGCTCAGCGCCAGTCAAATATCAGCCACTACACGTATCATTGCCGAACAAGGTATGAATATTGATGCCATTAAACGTCTCACAGGACGTATCCCTCTGAATGAACAGGATTCTAGAACCCGCGCATGTATAGAGTTCTCAGTTCGTGGTACTCCCAAAGATCGCATTAAGATGCAAGAGCAGTTGATGTCATTGGGTAATCAGCTACAGATGGATTTCTCTTTCCAAGAGGATAATATGTATCGTCGCATGCGAAGACTAATTTGCTTTGACATGGACTCAACCCTCATCGAGACTGAAGTAATAGACGAACTTGCAATGCGTGCAGGTGTAGGTGATAAAGTAAAGGAAATCACAGAGCGTGCCATGAGAGGAGAGATAGATTTCACAGAAAGTTTTCGTGAGAGAGTGACTCTATTAAAAGGCTTGGACGAATCGGTGATGCAGAATATCGCGGAAAACCTACCAATTACTGAAGGTGTAGAAAGATTGATGTATGTTCTAAAAAAATATGGCTATAAGATCGCCATATTGAGTGGTGGCTTCACCTATTTTGGCAAATATCTCCAACAAAAGTTTGGCATAGATTATGTATATGCTAATGAATTGGAAATTGAAGATGGTAAACTGACTGGACGCTATTTAGGCGATGTAGTGGATGGAAAACGTAAAGCCGAACTGCTACAACTCATAGCACAAGTTGAGAAGGTGGATATAGCACAAACCATAGCTGTGGGCGATGGTGCAAACGATCTGCCTATGTTAGGTATAGCGGGACTTGGCATAGCTTTTCACGCTAAACCCAAAGTGGTTGCCAATGCCAAACAGTCAATCAACACGATTGGCTTAGACGGTGTACTTTACTTCCTAGGATTTAAAGACTCTTATTTAAATATTTAATTGCAATAATTTATAATAGCAATCTTGTACCATTTATGAAATTTTCCGAACTAAAATTAAATCAGAATGTTCTTGACGCACTGGATGCCATGCGATTTGAAGAGTGTACTCCAGTTCAGGAGCAAGCTATACCCCTTATACTCGAGGGCAAAGATCTAATAGCCGTAGCCCAAACAGGGACCGGCAAGACAGCAGCTTTTTTGCTCCCGGTATTAAACAAGTTATCGGAAGGAAATCATCCCGAGGATGCTATTAACTGTATAGTGATGTCACCCACACGCGAATTAGCCCAACAGATAGACCAACAAATGGAAGGCTTTTCTTACTTTCTCCCGGTTTCTAATGTAGCTGTATACGGAGGAAATGATGGCGCGCTATTCGAGCAACAAAAACGCGGCTTGACATTGGGAGCAGACGTAGTAATCGCTACACCAGGACGCCTCCTTGCCCACTTGAACTTAGGCTACGTTGATTTATCTAAAGTATCATATTTCATTCTTGATGAAGCAGACAGAATGTTGGACATGGGATTTTACGAGGATATTATGCAGATCGTTAAATACCTTCCAAAAGAACGCCAAACGATCATGTTTTCGGCTACCATGCCTTCAAAAATTCAACAGCTTGCCAAAAATATCCTTAATGATCCCTCAGAAATCAAACTGGCTATTTCAAAACCTGCTGAGAAAATCGTTCAAGCTGCATATGTATGTTATGAAAACCAGAAACTTGGCATCATCCGTTCATTGTTCGCAACTGATGTTCCAGAGCGTGTCATCATCTTCGCATCTTCTAAAATAAAGGTCAAGGAAGTCACAAAGGCATTAAAGCTAATGAAGCTCAATGTTGGTGAAATGCATTCAGACTTAGAACAATCTCAGCGCGAACAAATGCTTCTTGAATTCAAAAGCGGTCGCATTAATATTTTGGTTGCTACAGACATTGTTTCGCGTGGTATCGATATTGATGACATACGTTCAGTTATCAATTTTGATGTACCGCATGACAGCGAGGACTATGTGCATCGAATAGGTAGAACTGCACGCGCAAATAATGACGGCGTAGCCATTACATTCGTATGCGAGAGCGAACAATCTAAGTTTAAAGCTATAGAGAATTTTCTAGAAAAAGATATTTATAAAATTCAAGTACCATCAGAATTGGGCGAGACACCAGAGTATGCTCCAAAAGCGCATAGAGGACGCAACATGCGTCAAGGTAACAATGTCAATAATAAGAAAAAAAGAAACTTCAGAAACAACAAGCGCAAAGACTAATTATTTCTGAAGTTCACCTCTTCCATATATACATGTTGTACTTAAGAAGCTATCATAGATTCTGATTATTCTCTAGTAATAGCTTTACTGCATCAATCTCCTGCTTCTTAAGTTCAATGTTTGGCAAAATCCTTTCATAGTGTTTCGTACTATGAAAATCTGTACCAACAAAATCGTATTTTCCTTCTAATAGCAGCGTTCTAGCACGCATGGACACTCCACGTCCGTAAAAGCCTGCTAGAGAGAGCAGATTCAACTGCAGTTTCACACCACGAGCCAGTAATTGCTTAAGCTTTGTATCAGCCATATAAAGATAACGTTCAGGGTGAGCTAATATAGGCTGAAATCCTGTAGCCATAATATCATAAATCATAATATCAAGCTCCATAGGAGCAGATAAATACGACGTTTCAACTAGCATATGTCTACTATCGAAAGAGAGCACTTCTTCTTTCAAGTGCTTTGCGAAATTCTCATCCAACATATACTCTGCAGCCAATCTGAATTCTATCTTTGACGAAATCTGCATCAAAAACTCATCGAAGCGTTGTTTCAAGAAAGTCGCATCATTATTAGGACAGTCCGTCATTATATGAGGTGTCAGAAACATACGTCGAACCCCTAAGGATTCTAAATAAGACACTGCTTTTGAGGCTTCATCCAAAGTGCTGACACCATCATCTACTCCATAAAGCAAATGGGCATGAACATCTGTCATACCCATTAGCAAGTCTGTTTTTAATATATTTTTCTTTGAAGAAAAGATTGAAAACATTAGATTTTATCTATTAAATTATTTATTTTCTTCTTCATTTTATATGAGAAAGATTTACGCCGACGACTATCCAGACGTTTTTGAGCATCATTGCCATAACCGTAACCATATCCATAGCCATAACCGTAGCCATAACCATAACCATATCCTTTACTTGAGAATGATACATCATTAAGAATAACAGCCATATTCGTAAGCTTGTTTTGATCATATAAACGTTGCAAATCAGGCAACATACGACGATCAAGTTTTCCTGAACGAACAACAAAAATAGTCAGGTCAGCAACACGATTCACAATAAATGCATCTGCCACTACGCCTACAGGAACATTATCGATAATAACATAATCATAACGTTTCTTTAACTCTGCAACAAGCTTCTCAAATCTATCTCCAAGCAAAAGTTCAGCAGGGTTTGGTGGTATCGGACCCGCAAATACTATATCCAATTTATCAGATTCATCACACTTACCAATGATCTCATCTATATTGTTAGTTTTGCCTGATAGATAATTAGTCAACCCCATACGGGCAGTAGTTTTAGAGAAAACATTATTAAGAGTTGCCTTACGAATATCTGCATCGACTATGACAACTTTTTTATCAGCCATTGCTATACTCATTGCCAAATTTGTAGATACAAATGTTTTTCCTGCACCTGGATTAAAAGATGTAAACATGATTATTTGCATCTTATCACTCTTAACTTGCATGAAATCCATATTTGTACGAATGATACGGAAAGCTTCAGATACTGAATCGCGACTATTTTCTGTAATCACAATATCACCACTAGCATTATCACCATCAGCACGCTTTGGAACATCACCAAGATAAGGCACAGTTACCGAATCTTCAATTTGTTTTCTAGAACGAACCTTTGTATCAAGAATACTCATCATCCATAAGATTCCCATCGGGATAGCAAGACCAATCACTCCGGCAGCTAACATTACCATCATACCTTTTGGTGCAATAGGGTTAGAGCTTCCTGTAGCAGGATCAATGATACGTGCGTTACTTTCTGTGATAGCTTGTGAGAGAGCATTTTCTTCGCGTTTATTCAAAAGATAAAGATATAGCTCTTCTTTAATCTTCTGCTGGCGTTCTACTGTTAATACATATTTTTGTTGCGTCGGAACCGCTTCTATACGCTGAAATGTCTGACGTTCTTGCTCACGGATATTTTTAAGCTTAATATTTAAGCTCATGATAAGGTTATCTATAGACCGTACGATTGTTGAACGCATAGCTGAAAGAGAGTTATTTAAATCCATCACAATAGGATTTTTATTACTACTACCAGCTACAAATTTATCACGCTTCAAGAGTATTTCGTTATATTCTGAAATCTGGCCTTCAACACTAGCATCAGAAATACCTGTATTTGCAGGAATCAAATCACCACTTTTTGTTGGATCTACAAGATATTCACGAATAAATTTTGCAACACTCAACTGATTCTCCAAGTTTAACCCTTCTTGTTGATAACGGCTACTCGATTGAAGATACATACCAGTTTCAGATGTGATATCAGTCAGCTGATGCTGACGTTTAAATGTTTCAATATTTGCATCAACGCTACCTAATTCTTTTTCAATGATAATCAAACGGTCATTGATAAAGTTAGATGTATTAACTGTTATTTGATTCTTATCACTAATCGCATCTTCATTGTAAACAGCAATTAATGTATTGAGAAGATCTTCAGCACGCAAAGTTGACTCATCATCTATAGACAATGTAATAATAGTTGCAAATTTATTAGCTAAAGCAACTTTTAAACGTTGTCTATAATTCTGAGTTGTATTTTCTATACTATTTTTATAAACCTGTATTGGAGTGTCATAACTATCTTCAGTATAATAAAGAGTTGGAATTACAATCATTGCGCCTACTTCAGTATGCAAAGTATCACCTAAATGAGTTGTATATTTATCTTTTATTATAACATCATTCTGCCCAGCCCTCCATACAATATCAGAAACAGTTATAGTAGTCGAATCAATTGGAGTTACAATTAAGCTAATAGATTGATTTTCCTCTCCATCCGGGAAAGCGACTGCTATTGGTGACTTTGTATATAGCTCTAAATCACGGAGTCCAGATCTTACTTTATAATTCATATTTAGATTAAGGCGGCGAATTACTTTCTCAATCAAATGCTTAGATTGAAACACCAACACCTCATTATCCACATTACGTTTGCCGCCTAAGAAACCTAGATCTGCAAAAGCTGACGATTCAGACAAAGCTCCACCGCCTTTTGAATCATCTTTAATTAGAACCGAGGCTGTGCGACTGTATGTTTTTGTCGTTGATTTAAGATAAAGAGCACCAACACCAACACATATAACAAAAGAAATTACAAACCAATACCAATTACGAAGAACTAGATGGAAAATATCAAGAAGATTTATTTCTTGTTCGTGTTTGCTTGAACTATCACTATTTCTAAATTCCGAATTATTTAAATTTTCGTTTGCCATTATTTATAGGATAAGGTTTATTTAAATACATTGATTAATAGTGCGGCGATAGAAGTCAATACAGATAGTCCAGACATCCATACACCTACCGAATTATTTGAGTTCACTCGACTTTGTCCAGATCTAGCATTATTTGGTTCTACGTATACGATATCATTTTGCTGCAAATAGTAGCAAGGAGACTGGAATATATCAGAATTGCGAAGATCGTGATATAAGATCTGTCGTTTACCATCCTTTTCACGTATTACTGCCACTCGATCACGACGACCATAAATAGTCAAATCCCCAGCCATACCCAATGCCTCAAGTAGAGTGATGCGGTCACCTGAGATTTCAAAAGAGCCGGGTTTTGCCACCTCACCTAATACTGAAATCTTATAGTTAAGAAATTGTACAGTTACAATTGGATCCTTTATCAAATCCTCATCGACCAACTTTTGCTTTATCAGATCTGTTAATTGCATACGCGTCAAGCCTTCAACATGAATCTTGCCTAGAATCGGGAAATCAATATTACCATCTTGATTAACTAGATATCCCAGCAAGCGTTGTTGTCCAGAATACTGGCTACCCAGCTGAAATGTCACCAAAGGCATATTAAAAGGCATCGCTAATTCAGGATCTTTACTATTCACCATAATGGCCAACAAATCATCCTTATGAATCACTGCTTCATATCCTTTATCGATCGCTTCTTCCTTCAAAGAGGCAATATCTTGAAAATACAATATTTCTTTCGGAGCAGCACAGGCAGAAAATAAAATTATTAAACTCAACCCAAGTATATGTTTCAGCTTTTTCTTCATTTTTTTAAATTTCGTGTTGACAAATGTATATAATTAACAATCTTTTAATTTAGTTTCTTACCAATTAGAAGGCGCAAAATTAATCTCCTTTCATCAATTTTCAAAATAATTCGACATCATTTTTTACAACTACAGAAAGGTTGTATGGATATTTTTAAATCACTTTAAACATTTCCAAAGATATATGAGATAGAATAAATAAACACATCATATATCTATGAAGAAAACTAAAGTTCCTTATTATCAAAATTCTAAAACAAAACCAAGCTCTTGCATTAAAGAAAAGATTAAAAACAATCATCGTTACATATTTTTATAACATGACCATCTTAAGTAGAATTAACAAACAGAACACATTAACACATTAATATATATTAGTATATTATTCAATAGGACACAGCCAACTCTTTAACACTTTCACACTAGCCTTTAACACACCATTCACATAAATCACAACATATGTACTATTGATTTTAGAGGCAACATACCCCTCAACTCCAGCCATATCACCTTTTACAACTTTGACCTTATCACCCAGGATAAGATCCTCTGTATCAAAACTTACAGCAGCAGGAGAGAGGTCCATCACCTGGATAAAATCATGCATTTGTTTGTCTGGAACCACCAACATTCCACGTTTCACCCTATCGGCAATATAAAAAATTGCAAGCCCGTATTTATTTGGCAAATCGATAGCTTCCTGTTTAGTTGCTCTGATAAAAATAAGATTACGAATATAAGGTATTTCCACATTTTTCTTGCGAGTCTTTAGTTGACGTATTTCTTGACGAGTAGGAAGAAAATGCTCTACCTCCATTAATTTAAGCCGATCTCGAATGGACAATTCTTGTTTATCGCGTGTGCGAGCTGCGTACCATTTCTTTGGTTCTTCGTTCATAATAAAGGTTGTTTTTAAGGAAATGAGAAAGCTAATGGAGCCGTATGGAATTAATAAGAGGAACAGAGATAGATATTAATGACAAATATAAATATCATTAAAAATAATATACTAACACAGAGATATAACTGTATATAAGATGTACTTCTCGTTCTTTTTTAAACTAAATACACTTACATGTAGTGCAAATGTGATTTTTAAAAAATATCCAGAAGTAATTTATAATATATGATTGAAGAAAAGATATTCTGCCTTTTTTAGAGAAGGCAGAATACTATAAAGTTTTAATATTGTAAAATATCAATACACTTCAACCTTTTGTGCTATTGCTTTAACTTTATCACGTAGTGTATCAATTTCCGATCCTACTGGCGCATAACAAAGCACAACACCCATACGGCGATTGACGCGAGTAAAAGGTTTGCCGAAAATTCTCAAATAAGTATCTTCTTCTGCTGCGACCTCTTCCAAGCCGTTGTATTGAGGCACACCATTGCTTGATATAGGAGAAAGAATAACCGCACTAGCACCGGCTCTTTCAAGCTTGATGCCTGGTATAGGCAATCCAAGCACAGCACGTAAATGCAGCTCAAATTCGTTCAGATTTTGTGTACCAGCAAGTGTCACCATGCCAGTATCATGCGGACGTGGAGAAAGTTCGGAGAAATAAACCCCATTTTCATGACTTAAAAAAAACTCAACTCCCCAAAGCCCTGCACCAGTAAGTGCTTCTGTGACTTTTGCAGCCATTTCTTGAGCCTCAACGAGATGTGCTGGATCAATCTGTGCTGGCTGAAAACTTTCTTGGTAATCACCACCTTTTTGCACATGACCAATTGGAGGGCAAAATAAAGTCGGCCCATTTTTTTGCGTCACTGTAAGCAAAGTGATTTCGCTATCAAACTTGATAAACTCTTCCACGATCAATTCTTTGATATCCCCGCGGCTGCCACTACAACCGTATTCCCATGCTTTTTCTAGTTCATCGGCACTTTTTACTAGAGATTGACCTTTACCAGATGAAGACATAAGAGGTTTCACTACACAAGGAAAGCCAATTTCTTCGGCCGCTTTACGCAAGCCTTCGAGTGTTGTCGCATAGAAATACTTAGCTGTCTTTAAACCCAACTCCTTTGCCGCTAGATCGCGTATAGCTTTACGATTCATCGTATAGTTGGCTGCTCGGGCACTAGGCACCACTTGGATACCTAAACCTTCATAATCGTAAAGACGTTCGGTACGGATAGCTTCAATCTCAGGGACAATAATATCGGGACGATGCTTGCGAACCACCATATCCAAGTCGTCACCGTGCAGCATATTGATTACTTCACATTCATCAGCTACTTGCATAGCCGGAGCTTTTTCGTAAGAATCACAAGCTATGACATACTGTCCTTTGCGCTGAGCCGAGATGACAAACTCTTTACCGAGTTCACCCGAGCCAAGCAATAAAATCTTTTTCATTATAAGGGATAATATTGAATTTACGTCGCAAAAGTAAGCATTATTTTAACGTTCTCATGCAATAGCATTTACTTTTTCTTCATCCTTCCATTATATATATGCAAAAAGGATGCAATAGACACATCTTGTGCTATTACATCCTTCGGTATCATTTGATGAAGTTCTTTTATTGATGTTGATCGCGGAGCAAATCATTAACAGTCTTCACTGGATTAAATGTAGAGAGTGGCACTTCTACAAAAACAGTATTCCAATCACTCATAGCGCCATTCCATAGACCAGGCAATTCGAGAGCCTTCAATTCCTTACCACTTTTTGATTTCAGTGAAATGAAACCCGTTGCAGGATCTGTATATTTCGTTAAGTCAAACTTCTCACCTTTATAATTGCGTACCGCGCATACCAAATCCACCGGGTTAAAGTGAGTACCATTTTCGAACATCGCCTTTTTATCGGGGTCGTTCATATCAATCTGCGAACTTTCTAGTATTTGCAAAGAGATGGTGCCGTCAGCGTTGTAAGCCAAGAAAGGTCCGCCACCAGGTTCACCCACATTTTTCACCATTCCACAAACGCGCATTGGGCGATTCAGTTTCTCTTTTAGATAAATGATGAGTTCGGCATCTTCTAAGTTCTTCGTCTCAGGATTCTTACAGAATAGCTTCTTTTGTAAGAACTGCAACATCTCCATCACTTGTTCTTGTGAATATTTACCGCTATCAAGTAGTTCTAAATATTCAAATGCCTGTTTCTGCAAACCCACCAATACACCTGCGATCAGTTTCTTATACCGCACCGTATCATTTTTCAGACGGTCGGGAACCACGTTATCAATATTCTTAATAAAAATCACGTCGCCTTCCAGATCGTTTAGATTTTCAATCAGTGCTCCATGTCCACCTGGACGGAAAAGAATCTCACCATTTTTCTCGCGGAATGGTTCATTGTCCATATCCACAGCGATGGTGTCTGTTGAAGGCTTTTGTTCAGAGAAACTGATATTGTACTCTACACCAAATTCTTTTGCATAAACACTCGCATTATCCTCTACTAAAGATTCAAACATAGTACGATGTTCGGGCGAAACGGTAAAATGCACATTTACTTTTCCATCATCACCACAAGCATAAAGAGCACCTTCCACCAAATGCTCTTCTAACGGCGTGCGAGCCCCATTGGGATAATTGTGAAACAACAATAAGCCTTTTGGCAATAAGCCATAACCCAAACCATCGGCATCAAGCAGCATTCCTACTATCTTTTTATACTCACCATCAGCCATCAAAGTCGGAATATCCTGATTGAAATGACGTAGACAAGCCGAGTTAAGATCCTTATAAAAAGCAAACTTATTGATATTATCAAAGAAAGCTTGTTCGAATTTTGATTCAGGTGCATTGTATGGAGCATCTAGAAATTCAAAAAGATTCTTGAACATACGGCTAGCTGCACCCGATGCAGGTACGAATTTCAAGATTGTGTTGCCTGCATTGCAATAAGCATCCCATCCAGAAAGAAAAACATTTTCTTCTTCTTCAGTTGGTTTTAAAATACCTTTTTCTATAGAGGCAGCAGCTTTCAGACTTAAAAATGGGAATCCTTTTACGAAATCAGCTAATTGTGTGGCAATCTGTTGTTCAGAAATACCCTTTGCAGCCAATTGTGCTTTGTCTTGGGGTGTCATCATAATATATCTCGTTTTTTAATTGATGCCCAAAAATACAAAATGTTTTCACTTATGCATTTTACTTATTAAAAAAAAACTAATTTTACCGCATAATAATCCACATTAATATTTACAACGATGGATGAAATACCTTTTTTCACAGAAGCAGAAAAGGCTGAACTTGCCATTCTTTATAAGAAGCTATATCAGTCTGCCGGCGATAGCATCACAAAGAAACACATTCGCGACCTTAAAAAATATATTACAGCTGGAGCTGTAGAAAAAAAGCTAAAACGCAATAATTTCGGTATTAATCCGATTATTCGCGATTTACATACAGCACTTATTGTATCCGAAGAAATAGGGATGAAAGGTGCTTGTCTCGTAGGAATCATGCTTCACGAGCTCGTCAAGACTGACATTTTATCAATAGACCAAGTACACAAGGAATTTGGCGAAGAGGCCGAAACTATCATCAAAGGATTGGTAAAAACCAATGAACTTTATACTAAGAGTCCAGCTATAGAGTCCGAAAACTTCCGTAATCTTCTTCTTTCTTTTGCTGAGGATATGCGCGTCATTCTTATTATGATTGCCGATCGTGTCAATTTGATGCGACAAATCCGACAAACAGACAATGAAGAAGACCGCAACAAGGTTGCCAATGAGGCTGCTTATCTCTATGCGCCCTTAGCGCATAAGCTAGGACTATACAAGTTGAAGTCTGAGCTCGAAGATCTCTCCTTGAAATATTCCAATCGCGAAGTTTATACATCGATTAAGGAAAAGCTCAACGAGACAAAGGCTTCACGCGATCGATATATCGCTGCTTTCATTGATCCTATAAAGAAGAAAGTGGAAGCAGCAGGATTGAAGTTTGACATAAAAGGTCGCACTAAATCCATCCACTCCATTTGGAATAAGATACAGAAGCAAAAGACCCCCTTTGAAGGTATATATGACCTTTTTGCCATCCGCATCATACTCGATTCTGACCCTGATAAAGAGAAACAAGAGTGCTGGCAAGCCTACTCTATCGTCACCGATATGTATCAACCCAATCCGAAACGCCTACGCGATTGGCTTTCTATCCCTAAAAGTAATGGATACGAATCGCTTCACATCACAGTGATGGGACCAGACGGGAAATGGGTAGAAGTACAGATTCGTACACGCCGCATGGACGAAATTGCCGAGCGAGGACTCGCGGCACATTGGCGCTATAAAGGCATTAAAGGCGAAAGTGGACTGGACGAATGGCTGACATCGGTGCGCGAAGCCTTAGAAAATTCGGACAGTGACTCGCTACAGGTGATGGATCAGTTTAAAATGGATCTTTACGAAGACGAAGTATTTGTTTTTACACCAAAGGGCGATCTGTTCAAACTGCCCAAAGGAGCTACTGTACTCGACTTTGCCTTTCATATTCACTCAAAACTAGGCAGTAAATGCATCGGTGCCAAAGTCAATGGCAAGAACGTACAATTGAAATATAAGCTAGTAAGTGGTGATCAGGTGGAAATCATGACTTCCAATACTCAGACACCAAAACAAGACTGGCTCAATATAGTAACTACCTCAAAGGCACGCACTAAGATAAAGCAGACTTTAAAGGAAATGGCGGCTCGCCAATTCGAATTTGCCAAAGAAACACTGGAGCGTAAATTCAAGAACCGAAAGATAGATTACGATGAAGGTACCATGATGCGCCTCATCAAAAGACTGGGATATAAAGTAGTTACTGAATTCTATCAAGCCATAGCCGATGGATATATAGATGTCAATGAGTTGCTAGATAAATATATAGAGCAACAAAAGCGTGAAAACGATCCGCATGAGGATATACAGTATCGCAGCGCCGAAGGATATAATCTGCAGCCACAAGCATTTGACGAAACCAATGGTTCCAAAGAGGATGTGTTGGTAATCGATCAGAACCTGAAAGGTTTGGAGTTTACCCTTGCCAAATGCTGCAACCCCATTTACGGTGATGATGTATTCGGATTTGTATCCGTATCAGGTGGTATTAAGATTCACCGAAACGATTGTCCTAACGCTGCTCAGATGCGCCAGCGCTTCGGGTATCGTTTTGTGAAGGCACGCTGGGCGGGCAAGTCGCAAGGGCGTCAATATCCCATCACGCTGCGTGTGGTAGGACACGATGATATAGGTATAGTTACCAATATCACTTCTATCATTTCTAAAGAGAATGATATCACACTTCGCTCGATAGGAATAGATTCGCACGATGGTTTATTCTCTGGTACGCTTACCATTATGGTTGGTGACACGGGGCGTCTTGAGACGTTAATCAAAAAACTTCGCACCGTGAAGGGCGTTAAGCAGGTTAGCAGAAACTAAATAATCACAGAGATATGGAAAATAATAGTTTTGATCCGAAAAAGCGGATAAAGAGCTTTAACTATGCGGGACGAGGCGTAAAGTTTTTCGTTAGCCGCGAGCAGAATGCATGGATTCATATCACCGTTGCCGCTTTCACTATTTTTGCCGGATTCTTTTTTGGCATCAATCGTATGGAGTGGATAGCTGTGATCTTCTGTATCGGACTGGTTTTGTCTGCCGAAGGATTTAATACTGCCATCGAATATCTCTGCAATGTCGTTTCACCCCAGTGGAACGAAGACATTGGGCGAGTCAAGGATGTGGCGGCAGGTAGCGTATTAATTTGTGCTATCGCCGCGGGCATCATTGGTCTCGTCATTTTTATACCTTATATTATTGACTATTTCTTCTGAATCTGTAAACCGAAAAAAACATTCTGATACACATGAAACACCATCCTCTAAAGCCATTCTTACTCCTCTACACACTTCTTAGTGCCATTCCTTGTTTGCTTTTTGCACAACAAAGAAGCAAGACCCCTTCTGAATCCTTATTTTATCTTTCGCCAGCCACTCAATGGGAAGAGACTTTACCACTAGGCAATGGTCGGTTGGGAATGATGCCCGACGGTGGTATCCATCAGGAACGCATCGTGCTCAACGAAATCAGCATGTGGAGTGGATCTGTAGCCGACTATCGCAATCCAGAAGCTTCTAAATCTCTATCACAGATTCGTCAGCTACTATTCGAAGGCAAGAATAAGGAAGCACAAGAGTTGATGTACACTAGTTTCGTACCTCGGAAACCCGAAAAAGGTGGTACATATGGTGCATATCAAATGTTGGCCAATCTGGACATTACTTACTTTTATACCGATTCTGCTTCAACTGATATCTATGAGCGAGGCCTGGATTTACGAACAGGAACGGCCTACACCGACTTCTCAAAGGATAATTATCAATACAAGCGCGATTATTTTGTATCACGCACCAAGGACGTGATGCTGATACATCTTGCAACCAATCATCCTGATGGACTACACTTTAAGACCTCTATCAACCGTCCCACCACAGATAATACTCCTTCACAAGTGGCCATCGTCAATACACAAGGCGAGCTGGAGCTTACAGGTACACTAGATAGTGGTGTAGAAGGAATTCCAGGTATAGCTTACGCCACTTATGCCGACGTAACGATGGTTGGCGATAGAGGCAGTAAGATTATAGGAACCAATAGTATTAGTATTGAGGGGGCTAGTGAAGCTTGGATTGTGATTTCTGCAGCCACTTCATTCTTTGAAAACGATAAATACAAAGAAAAAGCACTCGCCCTTCTCGATCAGGTGATGCAAAATAGCTTCGAACCATTGACACAAGAGGCTATTCATGACTATCAAACACTATACAATCGTGCCCAACTACACATAGATGGAAATCCAGCATTGATGAACCTGCCTACAGATCAACGCATTATAAATTTTCAGCTTACTGACGATCCTTCATTGGCAGCACTATATTACAACTATGGGCGCTATCTTCTTATCAGTTCTACGCGTCCAGGATCGTTGCCCCCCAATCTTCAGGGTCTTTGGGCCAATGATATAGGCACTCCCTGGAATGGCGATTATCACACCAATATCAACGTACAGATGAACCATTGGCCCGTGGAACCGGGCAATCTGTCCGAGCTACACTTACCTCTTGTCGAACTAACCAAAGGTTTGGTGAAAAGTGGCGAAGAAACGGCAAAGGCTTTTTATGGAGATGACGCCCAAGGCTGGGTGGCACATATGATGACTAATGTGTGGCAATATACAGCCCCCGGCGAACATCCGTCATGGGGAGCTACTAATACGGGTGGTGCTTGGCTGTGCGCCCATCTATGGGAACATTATCTCTATACCCAAGACAAGGAATACCTAGCTTATATCTATCCTACGCTCAAAGGTGCATCCGAGTTCTTCCTTTCTACAATGGTGATCGATCCCAATACGGGATTACTTGTCACTGCACCTTCTTCCTCGCCCGAGAACGAGTTTTTTGTAGGTAATGACAGAACACCTATAAGCATATGTATGGGACCTGCCATGGATACACAGTTGGTAAAAGAACTTTTCTCCAATGTGATAGAGGCATCCAGAGTGCTAAATAAAGATGGTAGTTATCGCAAAGCCCTAGAAAAGGCGTATAAGAAATTGCCCAATGATAAAATCAGCGAGAATGGCTACCTGATGGAATGGCTCGAAGACTATGAAGAGGTGGACAAACACCATCGTCACGTTTCTCACTTGTATGGCTTGCATCCAGGAAATCAGATATCAGTGGAGGGAACACCCCAGCTGGCTGAAGCTTGCCGCGCCACCCTCAATCGTCGCGGAGATGGTGGTACAGGGTGGAGCCGGGCATGGAAGATCAACTTCTGGGCCAGGCTAGGCGATGGTAATCGTGCTTATCAACTATTCAAAAGCCTGTTGATGCCAGCCTATACTCCTGAGAATCCCTATCAGCATGGCAGTGGCACGTTCCCCAATTTATTTTGTTCACATCCGCCATTCCAGATAGATGGTAATTGGGGCGGAACGGCAGGCATTAGCGAAATGCTGATTCAAAGTCAGGATGGATATATACACCTACTCCCTGCCCTACCCGAAGCTTGGCAAAGCGGCTCATTAAAAGGTTTCAGAGTTCGCGGTGGCGCGACTATTGATTTGAGCTGGGAGGCGGGTAAGGTGATGCAAATGACGATTATTCCAGATCAATCGGGCGAATTCTACCTTAAGAATCCTTCACCTGGGAAGGATATAAATATCCGATACTCTGATAAAACTGTAAAAAGCAATAAAGATAAAGTTCGCTTAAAGCTTACGGCAGGCGAAAAAGCTTATATCACGCTTCAGTAGCTATAACCGAAGCCACTTAAATCATCGGATGCGCATGCGCTTGAAGTATTGGTAAGTGATGAGTAAGAAGAATAGCAGAGAAGCAACAATCGTTATGCGCCCCCATGTCAATGCCAAAGATAATGTTGCATGATCTAATAGGTGACATGTAACAGCTATACCGGCAGTTATACCAGTTTGCCAAGCCAAGAAATGGGTAGTGAGCACGGTGCCTCGCTGACAGTGCTGGGACAGTTTGATGAAAACCATCAGAAACTCAGGACTGACCAAACCTAAACCCAAACCTAATAAGAAGGGAGGAATATAGTCTGGAATCATGTCGAAAAGCAACAATGAAAGCAGCATCAATATCAATCCTGTGGTTATTGCCATATACGATTTATCGTTGTTGAAACACAATCGGTATAAGAATAAAGCCAACGGGAATCCTAATGCTACAAAGGTGTAGAATGGGAAATCAATACTGAGCAATTCGATATTGCATGAATGATGGTGAAAAACGGGCAGCAATAACCCTGGCACAAAAGCGATGCCCATCAAATTGATGGCAGGCAACCACCCTCTAACCAAAATGAAGCGGTCGGTAGAACAGAAGCAAGTTACTAATGGTGCTCTGAAAGGTACATAAAGCCGGGCAATAAAGAAAAGACCAACAAATCCCGTTATGATAGAAACAAGAATCAGTTTATCATAACTATACCATTGATAGAGCCATACACCTAAAGCTGCACCTATATACATGCCCATTCGGAGTATCCACGAAAAGGTGATATTACCGTAGCTACGCATTCCCGACTGAATGGTATCGATGGCAAGCGTTATAGAAGCTACAGTACCCATACCCACAAAGACTCCCTGCAAAGTGCAGAGAGCCAATAATTGGGGATATGTATCTACAATATAGTAGGCAAATATAGTCAAAAGCATACCCAAGAATGAAAACAGGCATACCCTTTTCCTCTTATATGCGTCTATCAGATATGCATGGAAAGGTCCAACAAGAAACATGCCTAGAGTCAGCATCAGAAACATTAAACCAGTTTGTGATACGGGCAAGTCTAACCGTTCGGCCATTTCCAACGGAGAGACCGGAAAGAGCATGTACAGTGACACAAAAAAAAGAAAATTAGCTATACACACTCGCATAAAATGGATGCTACTCGGCTTATTAGGCATAAAAACTTATTAATACTGTTCTTTCTCGTTGGGGAAGAAGCAATTCTTCACATCAGACACGTAGCGACTGATAGCATCAGTCATAATCGTATTAAGGTCGGCATAGCGACGTAGAAAACGTGGGCGGAAACCATTGTTCATGCCTAGCATATCTTGCACTACAAGCACCTGACCATCAACTTCACCACCAGCACCGATACCGATTACAGGAATAGTCAGTTCGCTAGCCACACGCGCTGCCAATGTTGCAGGAATCTTTTCCAAAACGATGGCAAAGCATCCCGCATCCTCTAGGAGGTGTGCATCTTTAATCAGCTTCTCGGCTTCGGCTTCGTCCTTGGCACGCACTGTATAAGTGCCATATTTATTAATCGATTGTGGCATTAGTCCCAGATGCCCCATTACTGGGATACCCGCACTCAGAATGCGCTTCACTGTATCGATGATTTCTTCTCCACCTTCTAATTTTAGAGCATCAGCATGGCTCTCCTTCATGATACGAATAGCAGAAGCCAAACCTTCCATTTCATTTCCCTGATAGGAACCGAAAGGCATATCAACTACCACCATTGCACGTTTTACTCCACGCACCACTGACTTACCATGATAAATCATCTGATCTAGGGTGATAGGAAGTGTAGTAACATTACCAGCCATCACGTTTGAAGCCGAGTCACCAACCAAGATTACATCAATACCTGCACCATCGACAATCTGAGCCATCGTATAATCATAAGCCGTGAGCATAGATATTTTCTCACCCCTTTCCTTCATCTCAATGAGGCGATGGGTAGTCACTTTTCTTTTATCGTCTGATATATAACCAGTCATATCTATTGTTTGTTTAATTGAAAAATAGAGTGCAAAATTATAATAAATAGAATGGATAACATAGACATTTAGAATATGAAACAAATATTAAGTGTTTATTATCTATTCATCTGTCTTAATTTTCTCTATTTTGCACTAAAATTACTCTATATTCTTTTATCCTGTTTTTATAATAATCTCTTCTGCCAATGATAAAGCCAGCCTTGACAATATAGCACTCCATGCTTGCCGCGGTGAGTGAGGCTAATTAACCTGGACACTAGGGTTGATTACGAAGCTGAGCAAGGCTACCCAGTAACACTACTCCCTACCCCTCGTTCCCAAGCCATTAGGCTATACTTTATTAAAGTGTTTTTTGGAGTGCACCTAGGTCGGTAGCATGCATTTCACTGAAATCATCTATCACATGATCGGCTTTGCTTTGAATGGCTTCGCGAGGATTGGTAGTGGCTAGGCCGATGACTGTAGCACCCGATGAGCGTCCTGCCTGCAGACCATGAAAAGAATCTTCGAACACGAAGCTATTCTCTGGGCAAGCTCCAAGAAGTTTCATTCCTAGAAGGAAACACTCAGGATGGGGCTTTGAATTTTGAAACATCTCGCCCGTTAATATATGGTCAAATTGAAGTTTAAAATCGGGGTATGCATTGTAGATGTTTTGCATCTTTTCCTCGTTTGAACTGGTCACCAAGGCCAATCCCACACCATTTTCTCGCAATTCCTTCAAATAATTCTGGATGCCTGGCAGATACTCAAAAACCATCTGTTTCTCGAAACGATTCAAGTCTTCTGTAATCTGTTGGCGCACACGGATAAGGTCATCAATAAAATTTCCTTCGTAGATTTGTGTCAATGTTTGACCTTTGATAGTAGCACCAAAGTTCTCTTTGCCTAGATATTTCTTCCCTTGTTCATTCCAAAATATAGTATATTGTGGTTCTGTATCCATCACTACACCATCAAAATCGAATAGTGCTGCCCTTACTTCCAATCTTTCCATAATCGTGTCATTCTATTAATCGGCTACAAAGGTTGCAATAATCGACAAAAACCACAACATTTCGGGGCATAATATTGCTTTATCGACACAATGAGAAATTCTAGCGTCAAATATTTGAGGATGGTCTATCTATTTTGCTGTTCTATTTAGAGTAGAATACCTTTGTTTGCGGTAAAATGATAATCTTAAAAAATTGAAGAATATGAATTTTAAGGTAAAGAAACAATTCAGGATGATAGGTTTAGCTTTGGCTATAGGCTGGGGAATTGTTCCGCTAAAGGCACAAGAGTTGTCTGAAACGGATCCCTGGACTTTGCAGGAGTGCATAGATTATGCCTTGGAGAATAATATAAACCTTCGAAAAAGCAAGATCAATGCAGCCAATGTTGCTGTAGATAAGCTCACCGCAAAGGCGGCGCTTTTCCCCAGCCTATCTTTTTCGACTAGTCAGAATATGGTTTATCGACCTTTTCAGGAGAAAACCAACTATGTGAGTGGCGGAGAAGTGGTACAAAGCGATAAGAAGACGAGCTATAATGGTAATTATGGACTTAATGCATCGTGGACGGTGTATAATGGCAGTAAGCGTCTGAAAACAATTGAACAAGAAAAACTTAACACGCGTGTAGCCGAACTGGAAGTGGCAGAAACTGCCAACGACATTGAGGAAGCATTGGTGCAGACCTATATACAGATAATGTATGCATGGGAGGCAATCATCATAAACGAAAACACATTAGAAACCAGTGAAGCGCAACTGGAAAGAGGTAGACAATTACTCGCGGCAGGTAGCTTATCGCGCGTAGATGTGGCCCAACTAGAAGCACAAGTCGGGACAGACAATTATCAACTCGTTACAGCACAAACGGCTCTTGAGAACTACAAATTACAACTGAAACAACTTCTGGAGATTGATAATGATCATGTAGTGGAGATAGTAATACCCGAAATAGATCAAGAAAGGGTACTCATTCTACTCCCCGAAAAGAGCGATGTCTACCAAGCAGCTCTTGCCAACCGTCCAGAAATAGAATCGGGAAGAATCAGTACCCAGGCATATGCCTCGGGTATTGGTATCGCCCGTTCGGGATATATGCCTACCATCAGCATTAGTGCTGGCATCGGTAGCAATAACCTGAATGGTTCTGATTTTACCTTTGCCGAACAGCTTAAAAACAGTTGGAATAATTCAATAGGTGTCACTCTGAGTGTACCTATCTTTAACAATCGCCAAACGAAGAGTGCTGTCCAAAAGGCTAAATATCAATACGAAACAAGCCTATTGAATCTACAAGATGATCAGAAAATATTGTATAAGACCATAGAAAGTTTCTGGCAAGATGCACGCAGCGCACAACAACAGTTTGTTGCAGCACAGGAGCGCGAGCGCAGTGCTCGTATCAGCTACGAACTGATTAGTGAGCAGTTTGACCTAGGCATGAAGAATATAGTGGAACTGCTGACCGAGAAGAACAACTTGCTTAGTGCTTCGCAGGAATTGCTTCAGGCCAAGTACATGGCATTGCTTAATCTACAACTTCTCCGTTTCTATCAAGGGGAGTCTTTTGAACTATAACATCAGAATCTAAAAAAAATAAATAGGTAATATGAAGAAGAGAAACATATATATGGTTTCGGGCCTATTGGCAATGGGAGTGTTGACAAGCACGCTGCTATCGGGCTGTAAAAACAAACAGACAAAAGTGACTTTTGTAACTGTTCCAGTGGCTAAAGGAAATATTTCTAACTCGGTGACTGCAACGGGTACAATCGAGCCTGTGACAGAGGTAGAAGTTGGTACACAGGTATCGGGTATTGTGGATAAGCTGTATGCTGACTATAACTCTGTGGTACATAAAGGACAGCTAATCGCTGAAATGGATAAGATAACACTTCAAAGTGAATTGGCATCGGCACAAGCCAACTATGATGGAGCGAAGGCTGAGTATGATTACCAGAAGAGTATATATGAACGCAATAAAACGCTGCACGAAAAACAGCTGATAAGTGACACAGACTATGAATTGGCACTGTACAATTATCAGAAAGCCAAAAGCCAGTTTGATAGTAGCAAAGCTGCTCTGGCTAAAGCGCAACGCAACTTGTCCTATGCCACTATTACATCGCCTATAGATGGTGTAGTGATAGACCGCTCGGTGGAAGAAGGCCAAACGGTAGCGGCCGGATTTGAGACACCTACCCTATTTACTATTGCAGCTGACTTGACGCAAATGCAGGTAGTAGCCGATGTAGATGAAGCTGATATAGGCGACGTAGCCGAAGGACAACGCGTGACATTTACGGTTGATGCTTATCCTGAGGATGAATTCGAAGGCGAAGTGACACAGATAAGATTGGGTAGCACAAGTAGCTCGTCAAGTGGTAGTAGTAGCGAAACGGTAGTGACTTACGAAGTGGTGATCAGCGCTCAGAATCCTGATCTGAAGTTAAAGCCGCGCCTCACGGCTAATGTGACTATCTTTACTCTAGATAAAAGAGGCGTATTATCCGTACCAGCCAAAGCGCTACGTTTTGAACCCGAAGGTCCACTATTGGAGGAAGGTAGCAACATCATGGATAACCCAAGTGAAACAAAGCTCTGGACCAAAGAGGGAAATACATTTACAGCACACCCTGTCAAAGTGGGCATCAGCAATGGTATCAACACTGAAATAATCAGTGGTATTGCCGAAGATACACCCGTCATCACTGAGGCTACTATCAGCCAACAAGACGCATCTGCCGAAGTGAATGGAAATAGTGAAAAGAATCCTTTCATGCCAGGCCCTCCGGGAAGTAATAAAAAGAAATAAGCGGTATGGAGAATAATATAGTTATCAAGTTGGATCATATCAAACGCGACTTTAAGGTTGGCGATGAAATAGTACATGCCTTACGTGGGGTGTCGTTTGATATTAGGGAAGGTGAATTTGTCACCATCATGGGTACATCAGGTTCGGGTAAGTCTACCCTACTAAACATATTGGGTTGTCTAGATACACCTACCTCTGGAGAATATCTATTGGATGGGATTTCGGTAAAAAGCATGAGCAAGGCAGAAAGAGCTGTGTTGCGCAATCGCAAGATTGGGTTCGTATTCCAAAGCTATAACTTGCTCCCCAAAACTACTGCAGTGGAGAATGTAGAGCTTCCATTGATGTACAACCCTAAAGTGAGTGGATCCGAAAGGCGAAAACGGGCTATAACCGCCTTGCAAGATGTGGGTCTGGGTGATCGACTAGAGCATAAATCCAATCAGATGTCGGGCGGACAGATGCAACGCGTGGCCATTGCACGTGCTTTGGTCAATGATCCTGCAGTGATACTTGCCGATGAAGCAACGGGCAATCTCGACACACGTACTTCATTCGAGATACTGATTCTCTTCCAAAAACTTCATGCTGAAGGTAGAACTATCATATTTGTGACACACAATCCTGAGATTGCTCTTTATAGCAGCCGCAATATACGTCTGCGTGATGGAGAGGTGATTGAGGATACACACAATAAGAAATTGCATTCGGCTGCCGAGGCATTGGCGACACTACCTACACGAGAGGAAGAAGAATCCTAAACGAATATATTTGCTTAAACATTTTAACCAATGAATGGAACCAACTTATTTAAAATAGCCCTTCGTGCACTTGCCAACAACAAAATGCGTGCTTTTCTTACGATGCTGGGCATTATTATCGGGGTGGCCTCTGTCATCACGATGTTAGCCATCGGTCAAGGATCCAAGCAAAGCATACGTTCGCAAATCGCTGAAATGGGATCGAACATGATTATGATTCATCCAGGAGGAGATACTCGAGGAGGTGTTCGCCGCGATGCATCAGAGATGCAAACGCTGAAACTGGAGAATTATGAAACCCTGCGCAATGAGACCAATTATTTGGCAGGCATCAGCCCTAATGTTTCCTCATCGGGACAACTGGTCAATGGAAACAATAACTATCCCTCGTCCGTTAGTGGTGTAGGCTTGGACTATCTAGATATTCGTCAATTATCAGTAGATAATGGTACAATGTTTACAGAGAACGATATTCAGACCTCTGCGAAAGTATGTGTAATAGGTAAAACTATTGTCGATAATCTTTTTCCAGACGGTAGTGACCCTGTTGGGAAAGTGATTCGCTTCAATAAAATACCCTTCCGAGTGGTTGGCGTACTAAAATCTAAGGGTTACAACTCTATGGGTATGGACCAAGATGATGTAGTATTAGCTCCATACACCACTGTAATGAAGCGTTTACTGGCAACAACTTCTCTGCAAGGCATCTATGCCTCTGCCCTTTCAGAAGAGATGACCGAATATGCGATTGATGAAATAACGGATATTCTACGTCGTGAACATAAATTGAAAGATCGTGATGAAGATGACTTTACCATCCGTAGCCAACAAGAGCTAAGCACTATGCTCAACTCTACAACAGATTTGATGACGACATTATTGGCTTGTATTGCTGGTATATCATTAGTAGTAGGTGGTATCGGGATCATGAATATCATGTATGTATCGGTAACGGAACGCACACGAGAGATTGGTTTACGCATGTCAGTAGGTGCTCGCGGAATAGATATTCTGAGTCAATTCTTGATAGAAGCTATCTTGATTAGTATAACGGGGGGGATTATAGGAGTATTGCTTGGGTGTGGTGCCAGCTGGATAGTGAAAGCTGTAGCTCATTGGCCCATATTGATTCAACCATGGAGTGTTTTCTTATCCTTCGCTGTATGTACTGTCACTGGTGTATTTTTTGGCTGGTACCCCGCCAAGAAAGCGGCCGATTTAGATCCTATTGAGGCAATACGATACGAATAAAGTTATATCTTTGTTATGATGAAACAAAACTCTCATACAGCCGTCAAATACGCAGAACTCCTCACCCATATCATTGGGTGGGGTATTGTTTTCTGCTTTCCTGTATTCTTTCTGAATAAAGGTGGGGGACCAATTGATTGGCGCGACTATTTTCGTCACTGTGGTGTACCCCTCTCCTTTTTTATTGCTTTCTATGTCAACTATTTTGGGTTCATACCCAAGATGCTATTTCATGGACAGACTAAAAGATTTTTAATAACAAATATACTTTTTGTAGTAGGTCTTAGCATTCTTCTATCAGTATGGCAGAACATAAATATGCCACCACCTAAACGACCACATGGTGATATGCCACCCGACTGGCTTTTCTTCGCCCGAGATTTACTATCGATGGTATTAACCATCGGTTTGGCCTGCTCTATAAGACTCATAGGAAGATGGGGCCAAATTGAAAGTGAAAAGCAAGAAGCCGAGAAAGATCGCACAGAATCTGAACTTAAAAATCTGCGGAATCAGCTGAATCCACACTTTTTGCTCAACACTCTGAATAACATCTATGCGCTAATTGCTTTCGATGCCGATAAAGCCCAAGAAGCCGTTCAGGAACTAAGCAAACTACTAAGACATCTGCTTTATGATAATCAGCAACAGTTTGTATCGCTGGCCAAAGAGATGGATTTCATATACAATTACATAGAACTGATGCGCATCAGACTCTCTGGTAATGTTTCGGTAGAAACTCATATTAATATAGATAAAGATACGCGTACATTAATAGCTCCACTAATCTATATTTCTCTCATCGAGAATGCATTTAAACATGGGATATCATCGAGCGCACCCAGCTTTATATCAATTAGCTTCTCAGAATCGGATGAATTAGTTGAATGCATTATATCTAATAGTTATCATCCTAAAGGAAATCAAGATAAGAGCGGATCGGGCATAGGGCTGGAACAAGTGCGAAAACGACTAGAACTGATCTATCCAGGAAAATATTTATGGAAAAAAGGTGTATCGGAGGATGGTAAAATATATACTTCAAAAATCATTATAAATACAGCAACTCAATAATATATTGCCAATATGATACTAAATTGCATGATAGTTGATGATGAGCCTCTAGCACTAAACCTGCTTGAGAGTTATATCAATAAGACTCCTTTTTTGAAGCTTATAGGAAAATACTCAAGCGCAATTGAAGCTCTTAAAGAACTTCCGAACCTGAATATCGATTTGCTATTTCTCGATATACAAATGCCCGAATTAAATGGGTTGGAGTTTTCGAAGATGGTCAACGAGCATACTCGAATCATATTCACCACCGCTTTTGATCAATATGCACTGGAAGGTTTTCGCGTAAACGCATTAGACTATCTTCTGAAACCTATCTCGTATGTCGATTTCTTGCAAGCGTCTAATAAAGCTTTGCAATGGTTCGAAATGCTCCAGAAGAGTAATGCTAAATCTGATGAGATAGAAAGTATATTCGTAAAAAGCGACTATAAGCTTATCCAAATTGAGTTGAAACACATACTATATATAGAAGGACTAAAGGATTATATAAAGATCTATACAGACGATCATCCCAAACCTATTCTTTCGTTGATGAGCATGAAATCAATGGAAGAACTTCTACCCACAAGTGGCTTCATGCGTGTACACCGTTCCTATATTGTTCATAAAGATAAAATCAAAGTGGTAGATCGTGGTAGAATAGTATTTGATAAAACTTATATCCCCGTTAGCGATAGTTATAAAGCACAATTTCAAGCTTTTTTAGATGCACGTAGCTAACAGGCTTCTAATTCATCGAGAGAATTAGGTATTTTGTCGATTTTTATTTTGTAGACATTATATTTAGTTTATATTTGTAGTATAAATTATGAGTTGTGAAACTCAACAAGACAGAATAGTTTAGTTAAGTCTAGTTTTTGGAAAGGCTTCTTTGTCAGCGGACAAATAGAAGCCTTTTTTTACTACATTTGCACCATAAAACTATACTCATCAATAAGTCAAAATTTAAAGATATATGATCTCATTTCCTAATGCTAAAATAAATCTAGGATTGAATATCACATCCAAACGCCCAGATGGATATCATAACCTTGAAACCATCTTCTACCCTATTCCACTTGAAGATGCTCTGGAAATCCATGAAGCCTCATATAGTGAGCAGAAATATAATCTATTCCAATACGGAGATCATATCGCCGGTGATTTAAATTCAAACCTTGTGGTGAAGGCATATAAATTACTATACGAACTTTATACACTACCTCCTATAAATATATATCTTAATAAACATATACCATCGGGAGCTGGACTAGGCGGTGGTTCGTCGGACGCAGCCTTTATGCTTTGTTTATTAAATGAAAAATTCAGACTCAATATCCCTATTGATAAATTAGAGGAACATGCAGCAAAGCTCGGTGCCGACTGTGCATTCTTCGTACAAAATAAGCCCACATTTGCAGAAGGTATAGGCAATCTATTTTCTCCCATTGAATTATCTCTTAGAGGTTATCGTTTTTATCTAATCAAACCAAATGTTTTCGTTAGCACACGTGATGCATTCGCATATATAAAACCACATGAACCTGAATTTGATTTGAGAAAGACAGTGAATTTACCTTTAGAAAAATGGAAGAACCGCATGTTTAATGATTTTGAATATAGTGTATTTAAACAATACCCGTTGCTCAAAGAACTTAAAGATGCGTTATACGCCCATGGTGCAATATATGCTGCGATGAGCGGATCAGGTTCTTCGATTTTTGGAATTTTCCCATCTAGCATTCAATTTCCAAATCTATATATAAAAGATTCTTTCGTATTTCAAACGATTTTATGATAGAATATATAAAAACGGTACCCCGACTCACGCCGTAGCACCGTTACAACACAAACACAAAATAAAACACGATAAAATAGCGCAATCTCAAAGGTAGATAATCCAGATTATCTAGCTATGTACGACATTCACATGTTTTACATAACCATACGATGAGTTGCATCGTGTAACGTATTAAACTACAAATTTCTTTATTGTATTCCTTTTTCGCGTAGCTTTAGTTGCCAGTTCCACGCCGAAAGAAGGGTATCTTCAATTGTTTCTTCGGCTCTCCAACCCAAAACATTATTAGCTATAGTTGGATCGGCCCATACTTGTTCAATATCGCCAGCACGACGGCCAACGATTTTATAATTCAACTTCACACCTGTAGCCGTTTCAAATGCATTGATAAGCTCAAGGACTGATAGTCCTCGACCAGTACCAATATTGAATACTTCAACCTGCTCTTTTTGTTTTTTTGTAAGAATACGATCAATAGCAATTACATGTGCTTTTGCTAAATCAACAACATTTATAAAATCACGAATACAGGATCCATCAGGAGTATTATAATCATCACCAAACACACTCAACTGTTCACGAATTCCGATGGCAGTTTGTGTGAGATATGGTATCAGGTTTTGTGGAACGCCGTTGGGCAATTCACCTATTAAGGCCGTTGGATGGGCACCTATTGGATTAAAATAACGAAGCAAAACGGCATTAACTGGAGCACCTGAAGTAACTACATCACGTACTATTTCTTCACAAATCTGTTTTGTATTGCCATAGGGAGATTCTGCTTTTTTTATAGGAGCATGTTCTGTCACAGGCAATTCATCGGGTTGTCCATAAACAGTGCAAGAAGAAGAAAATACAATACCGTCTACTTTATGTTTTGGCATCAAATCTAAAAGATTGATTAATGACTCAAGATTATTGCGGTAATAAAGTAAAGGCTTTTCCACTGACTCACCTACCGCCTTGCTTGCTGCAAAGTGAATGATGGCTTTAATCCCAACATATTTTGTGAAAAGTTTATCCAATCCTTCATAGTCAAGACAATCGAGCACTTCGAATGCTGGGCGAATACCTGAAATCTTTTCAATACTATCAACAACATCGGCTCGCGAATTGGATAGGTTATCGATAATAACGACTTCATAGCCGCTTTTTTGTAATTCTACAACTGTATGCGAACCGATATATCCAGTTCCACCAGTTACTAAAATTCTCTCTTTCATAAACTCGTTAGAATATAAATTAATTAGGGTGTTCTTCTTTTCGGGGGCAAAACTAACAAAAATATTTAAGATATAAGACACATTGCAAAAAAAGAGTAAAAAAAATATAGACAATCTTCACTTTATGAAGATTGTCTATATATATCATTAATATATGTCTAGGCTCGAGGAGGAATTACACTACACCCGAGAAACCCATGAATGCCATAGCCAAAAGTCCTGCTACAACGAGTGCTATAGGTGTACCTTTCATTCCTTCTGGAATCTTAACCAAGCTCATTTGTTCGCGCAAACCGGCAAAAAGAATCAATGCCAAGCCAAATCCTATTGCAGAAGAGATAGCATACACTACCCCCATTAATAGATTATAGTCACGCTGAATCACTATAATAGCTACACCAAGGATAGCGCAATTAGTAGTGATCAAGGGCAGAAACACACCTAATGCCTGATAGAGCGATGGTGAAACTTTCTTAAGAATGATTTCTACCATTTGCACTAAAGACGCGATCACAAGGATAAATGTGATGGTCTGCAAATATTCTAGACCAAAGGCATCAAGAACAAATTTCTGTAAAAGAAAGGTTACAATGGTAGCAATGGTCATTACAAAAGCTACGGCCATACTCATACCAAGAGCAGTTTCTACCTTTTTAGAAACCCCTAAGAAAGGACAAATACCAAGAAACTGTGACAACACTATGTTGTTCACAAATATAGCCGAAATAAATATCAATATATATTCCATAATTCTGTCTATTTAGAGGATTATGCCTTATTTAAGCGGTTAATGATTGCAATCAGATATCCCAATGCAATAAATGCACCCGGAGCCAATACGAATACCAACATACCGAATTCTTCTGGGATGATTGTGATATCAAAAAACTTACCTGTACCTAAAAATTCGCGTACCGCACCCAGTAGAGTCAAAGCAAAGGTGAAGCCAATACCCATGCCAGCACCGTCAAGCAATGAAGACAGCGGATTATTCTTAGCAGCAAAAGCCTCTGCACGACCCAACACTACACAGTTTACCACAATAAGTGGGATAAACAGTCCTAATGAGGCATAAAGACTTGGCAGATATGCTTGCATAATCATCTGTAGCAAAGTCACGAACGATGCGATAATTACGATGAATGATGGAATACGTACCATATCAGGGATAAAACGCTTGATTGACGACACTACTACATTCGAACAAATCAATACGAACATTGTAGCCAATCCCATTCCAAGACCATTGATGGCCGAGGAAGTCGTTCCCAGTGTGGGACACATACCCAGCAGGAGTACAAAGATAGGATTCTCTTTGATGATCCCGTTTGTAAATGTTTTTAAGTTATTCATACAAATACTCCTTTCTATTATTCACTGATAGCATCAGCAGGTTCAACACTTTTCTGAGTAGCACCCGTAGTACCATCACTTTCGCCAGTCATAAAAGCCTGATAGGCGGCATTTACAGCATTCAAAAATGCTTTAGTGGTAATGGTAGAGGCTGTTATAGCATCTATGGTACCATCCTGATCGCCTTTAACACGCAAAACAGTTTGCCCAGGGCTCATACCGATAATATTACCTCTTTGACCTTCTTTGAACCAGACGTCAGCTTTGGAGCCCAATCCTGGAGTCTCTACATGTGACAACAATGAGTAGTTGTAAATCTGGCCATTAGCATCAAATCCAACCAAAACTTTCAGTTCACCACCAAATCCTAACGATGTTGCCTGAACAGCAGATCCTACCCATTTACCATCATTCTTTGCCGGATAGATTATAAAATCGATCATTTTCTTTCCGTTCTTCTCTGAATAAATAGTATCCGATTCATCGACAGGGCTATTATCGAATGATGGAAGCACTTCGCTTAAAGCTGTATTAAGTGTATTCATGTTAGCTTCAGCAATAGGGCCTTTTGTCAATTCGTTAACAAAAGCCAGCAAAGCTACAGATATTGCTGTAATACCAGTAAGTACCAGCAACATATTTTTTAAAGATGATTCTAACTTTTTCATTTCTTCTTAGCTACCTCCCCAAAGCGTTTTGGTTTACAATAGTTATTGATAAGCGGAGTGAATGCATTCATGATCAAGATTGCGAACGACATACCTTCGGGATATGCACCAAAAAG
>CAMTPC010000021.1 GCA_947074295.1 uncultured Bacteroides sp.
TATTCGAAAATGAATTTCCGTATCATCAACAATCAGCTTGGCTCTCAGGGTAATGACTTTGTTATCGACGATATTGATATCTACATGATGCAACCCGCCGTAGATGCCCATCTCACCGCCCCTATGTGTGGCAACAGTGCGGTAGTGACCATGGAAATCGACTATGAGAAGATGATTGACATCGTAGGTCTCAGCGAGAGCACCCAGGATGTGGCATTGCCCATCGGCTGTACGGTCGTAGACAGAATCATCTATGAACGCTACTTAGGAGGTTATGATAAGAAGGGAAACCCAGTGTCCAATCCCACCGAAGCAGGCGCATTGGCCGAGGCAAAGGTGAAGATTTCCACACAAGCATCCATTACCGGGTCGGCCGACTATTTCTATTTCATGCTTCGCCATGGACCAGGAAACAATTATTTCGAAAATGCTTATACTCTAGAACCAACAAATCTGGCAGTGGGTAGCGTATTGACCATCGACGAGTATTTTAGTGAATTTGATGAGGAAGTGGGCAAAATCACTGAAAAAATATTCCGAAAGAATAGTACTGACAAAAAACTGTTTCTCCAAGTGCAGATGATTGGTACGCCCGAAATGCCTATCGCGGTGGCTCGCGACTATTATGTGATTTTCAATACACTAGCTCCCGATTTAATAAATAGTAATGATTATCTAAAGTATAGCGATATTGCAAACAAAGATGAACATTATTATTTCAATCCTATTCGCGACCCCAATTACGCGGACAACCTTGCTACACTGACCAATGGCAACAACTACAAGACACAAGGTAAATGTGATGTTTTCGCCGAGTATTCATTGGTCGGAACCATGTCTGTCGAGATTGACGGTACTCCTTCCTTGTTTTACGGAGGAACGGAGATGTGCGCCAATTCACGACCCACCTTTGCCATACGTAGCTTGAGCTATATCATCGACGGCAAGGAGCAGGTGATCAATACGGAAGAGTTGGGGTTGTATCTGGACTGGTACAAAGGGACGGTGTTCGACTTTGAGAAACGCAAATATCTTTTGACAGATATAAACAGCGACACCTATGATGTGACACCTAGAGATGGCGTGACTTATGTGGATTCTATCTCCGTGAAGCAAGCGTTAAACGCATTCCGAAATCTCTATCACACAGCCGAGATGATTGATGGACACGATATTCAACACGCCGTTGACTCCATCGGCAGCAACTATGTAGCGGCCATGCGCACACTGCTGATAGAGCTCACGACAGATGCGGAACACCTAAATACGGGCTTTGAGGATGATAATACTTTGAGACTTCACAGCCGAGAATACACACCACTGATCGGCGATGTCAATACGGAGAATGACTTCCTTGTCATACCTATCGCAAAATCTATCAATAATAATAAACTGGTGGGAGAAGGAAACAATCAGAAACCCATCAGCACCGTTATCTGTCTGGATTCACAGTTCATTAGCGTCACTTCGTCGGAGATCGCCCCTTCGATGTCGGTTGGCGAAACCAATGTGGCCTATACCATGTCAGTGGTGCCAGTGCGTGTGGGTTTGAAACACATCAAAGAATTGAGCTTTGAAAAGACTGAGAAAGACGAGACGGCTTCTACCCCCTATTTACGCATTCCTATTCGTATCGCCGAGTTCAGCCACGAAGATTTTGATAATATCAAAGATGTGATCAACTCGAGTGAATATTATCGTAGAGTACAACTTTACCAAACGAATGATCCTTATGTGAATGACAATGGACTTGTCAATACCATCGTAGGGTATATTCAGATGATTAATGTGGAAAAGACAGAGGACGAGAAAAACTCTAACTCTACGACCAGTACAAATCCAAATAACAATGTAGCCATCTTCTTCTATCACGACGAAAACGGGAATCTCCCTATCGAATTCAGGGAAGGCTATACCTATAAACTGAAATTCTTCATCAGTGAGTTTGCTAAGGATGGTACTAAGTCGAACACTTGTGAGGGAAATGTATTTATACACCTTAAAATAGTGCCCGAATACCAAGTATGGAGTCCACAGCCCGGTAACCGAAACTGGAACAATGATAAGAACTGGAGGCGTGCCGAAGCGGATGAGTTTTATCGCACGGATGGCTACATATCCAATAACTTAAACTATTGGAATGCTGATGATAGTGAGCGCGAATCATTTGTGCCTATCTTCAACACCAAGGTCATCGTCAATCCTAGCAATATCTCTCCATCATTACATTTGGCTGATTTAAGTATTGATCATAGGGGTGTATTGGATATGACCAGCGATAATTTGATAATAAAAGAAGCTACAAAGGATATTGAGTTTGAAATGACTATACGCAACAAAGTCCCTGCCACATCGACAGAACCCTTCTACTATCCATGTAGCAGCTTCTATGCCAACACCTGTGAAGAGATCTATTTCAAGGAGGGTGCAGCCATCATGAACCCACACCATCTGACTTATGACATGGCACGTGTGGAATTGGGCATCAACAAAGAACGCTGGTACTTGATGGGATCGCCACTGCAAGGAGTAGTGGCAGGCGATATGTACACGCTGAAATCGGGCGTGCAAGATACGGACGCTTTCAAGGATATCATCTATAGCATCACGGACAACAATCGTTTTGCACCGGCAGTGTATCAGCGTGGATGGGACAAGGTGATGGCGACGGTGTACGATTTTAACGGAGGCAATAACGATGCTATGCAGACCGATCGCAATGTGGCGATTAAGGCGGCGTGGAGCAGCGTGTACAATGAAGTATTGGTGCCCTACGTACCCGGGGTGGGCTTCAGTGTGAAGTCGGTACCTTCGGACATCAATCAGCTAAGGACCAATATTCGCTTGCCCAAAGCGGATACAGAATATAACTACTACACTTCGTCTGACTCGGCGCAGAGCGATGCTGAGGATTTGGCCGTGATGGGTAGCCTGCGCAATGACAACGGTCGATTGGCATCGGACGCCTTGACCAAGGAGAAAGGAATATTAAGCGTTTCGCTCAGTGATAACAATATCGGCAATAGCGACGCGGCGAACAAGCTCTATCTGCTAGCCAATCCTTTTATGTCGCACCTCAACATGCAGGAGTTTTTCAATGTGAACAGTATGTTTATACCTGCCTACTGGCTGATGACGGCCGATAAGCAAGTGGGAGTGATCATGAACGGCAGCACTGATGCTTCGGCGACTGATGCAGCTACCAGCATAGCACCCATGCAGGGCTTCTTTGTGCAGCTGGCCGATGGAGAAAAAGCCAACCCTACGGTGATATATACAGCGGCAATGATGACCAATCCACTGGGCAGTACTAATGCACTGACACGCACCGCCAATGGCATCAGTCAACTCTATATCACCACTACACGCGGTGGGATATCGGGCACTGCTACCCTACGCGTAGCCAACGAAGAGGCCAACGAAGAGGAACTGCTGAATCTGCCTACCCTACTAGACAGCAACTGGGATGCTTATCCCATGGTCTATACTATCGGCAACGGACAAGCCATGCAGATACAGACGGTAAAAGCTATCACCACCATACCGCTGGGAATCTATAGCAATAGCATTGAAGAGGTAGAAGTAAGATTTGATGGGGTGGAAACGTTCGAAGGGCTTACCCTCTACGATGCCCTACTCGACGAAACTACCGATATAGAAGAAGGCATGACTTTAACACTTCCGGGCAACACCAATGGCAGATATTTGCTTACATTTGCATCGGCTATCGAGGACGACCTGATGGAATCGATCACGATATCGGCTGTGGAGCGTGGACAGATCTGGGTGACCTCGGACTTCAACGACCCCATAGAGGAGGTGATAGTCGTAGATCCCAATGGACGTGTTTGCAAGTATGCAACAGGTGTCAACACCAACAGTACAACGATCTATATCGAAAGCGGAGTATATGTGGTGCGCGTCAAGACAGCCAATGCCAGCAAGACTGGCAAACTGTTTGTGCGCAACTAAAAAACGAGATATGAAGCGAAACGGAATATTGACCAACGGCTTAGTGGCATTTGTATCGCTATTCTTTTTAGCGGGATGCATCACCTCGGGCGATGAAACGGTGTATGGCAGCAAGATTAAGGTGGGCGATACACTGCCGCAGTTTAGCGTGACCACCAACACGGGCACTACGGTGAGCGATGAATCATTGCAAGGAGCCGTCGGGGTGATCGTATTTTTCTACTCCCCCTGCACCGATTGCAAGCACGATATGCCGATAGTCAATGAGGTGTATGAGCGGCTACGCGACAACAATGGCATCCGATGGATTGCCATCAGCCGCAGTGAGGGAGAAGAAGCGGTATCGGCCTACTGGACGTCCAATGACTTCACGCTGCCCTACTCGGCACAAGACGACCGCACGGTGTACGACCTTTTTGCCCACTCGGGTGTGCCCCGTATCTATGTGAGCGATGCCAATGGGGTGGTACGTGCCCTCTATGATGACAGTGTTCCGCTGGATGGCGATGCCTTTGAGCGCACGCTACTTTCCTTGCTTCATTGATTCGGGATCTATTTCCTTTTTCACCTTCATCTCTTCGGGACGATTGTCCATGTTGTGGATATTGATCGGCATGGGCTTGGTGGCCTCGCCTGTGTAGAGCGAAAGATGTGGGAATGGTATCTCGATGCCCTTCTCGTCAAAGGTCTTCTTAAGGCGGAGCTGGTACTCGCGCTTGATGCGCCACTGGTGCATCGGTTTGGTTTTCACCATCGCCTTGATCACAATGGAGCTATCGGCAAACTCATCCAATCCCAACACTTCAACGATATCGAGCATGTATTCGCCAAACTCTGGATCGGCCTTCATCTCCTTGCCTACATCCGTCATCACCTGCATCACGTAGTCGATGTTTTCTTTGTAGGCCACGCCAATCAGCATCACGATGGCCGACCATTCCTTGGTCATGTTGGACAGTGTGTCGATCTTGCCATTCTGAAATATATGCACCACACCCGAGAGATCGCGCAACGTGATGGTGCGCAGTTCTATCTTCTCGACCAAACCCGTGGTGCCATTGATAATGGCATAGTCGCCCGTGCGCAGTTGGTCTTCCAGCAAGATGAAGAAGCCCGATATGAAGTCGCGCACTAGCTCCTGCGCACCGAAGCCCACAGCTAGCCCCACGATACCCGCACTGGCCAGAATAGGCCCGATATTGATATTGACTTTGGAAAGGATGATCAGTATGAAGATGGTCCACAGCAGTATCTTACCCACCCCATGCACGATGCCCGACAGCGTGTCTATCCGCTTCAGGGCCTCGGCCGTGTCAACGCTGGCATCCTTGGTGGCACGGTTGATGGCAATCTTGCGAACTCTACGGATCAGAATCTCCTGACCGCGCAGCAGAGCGATGAACACAGCGATGATGATGAGGATCACGGGTAGCTGCGTCACCATCCATGTGACGGCCTTGCGTATCAGGTCTTTCCAGAAACCACCGCTAAAAAGGCCCACCTCGTGCGAGTACCAACTGATGGTGAAACTCAACGGCCGTGCCTTGTTGGAGACGCTATCGATGGGGATATCGGCAATAAACTCAGGATTGTAACCATTGACGTAGCGCGGATTGATCTTGATATAGCCATCCACAGGTGGTATATAGATAGCCACTGTCCCCTCATCTTGTATCACATTGAGGTTGTCATAGGCTTTTTTCACCTGCTCTATGCTGGAGTTGATCCCGATGTTCTCGGTGGTGCGGAAGCGCGGGTCCTTGATCTTCACCAGATCAATCTCGTCACTGTTCTTCTCGCTACCCGATGTCTCGGCGATGAATAGCAGCTTGTTGCTTTGGTCGTATACATAGAACTCTACTTTCTTGGGTATCGTGTCATTGCTCGACTCGCGGCGCGTCTGCAGCTGCTTGACATACTGCTCGCCATAGGCCTTGCGTAGCGAAGAGGCAGTCATGCCTCGCCGCAGATGTCCCACTCTGCTATCGGTAATCAGGTAGGCACGCCCAATGGTGTCGCCATTATCTGTCACGTAGGGCTTTTCTATCACATCGCCACAACCTATCAGGGTGAACAGAATCAAAAGAATAAAGAGTAGCTTTTTCATGATACCATCTACATCAACTCGTTTATTTTAATGAAATACAGATTTCGTATCTTATAAAACGCAGATAATAGAAGGAATGTTTTTGTGAGAGATAGAATCACATAGCAAGCCGATTGCCAGTGATTCAGTGGATGACGAGCCTACAAGATCGACTGGCACACCACACTCCATTCTGCTCGAGAAAGCTCTTATCGCTTAAACAAGATACGTTTTAGGAGTCTCATTTCAACACTGTTATATAGAAAAAAACCTGTGTTAATTATACTAAATATCTTAAAAATGAAGAGGTCCGGAAACGGCTTTGTTGCACATACAACCATTTTAAAGTTACCAAATAAACAACTTAAAATGACCTCCAAAAAAGACTTTTATCCGAAAATACAGAGTATAAGCAAACGCCAAGCATTAGCATTACGAGTTTTAAGAGAGTCAACAAATGTCCTATTTTTATAAATTAACCGCTATAGAATACTCTATTTATCATATTCAATCAGTTAGAAGAGCCTCTAGCCATCTTAAAAGTGTTCGTTTTTAGTGATAATGGGCAACAAGCGGGAGACTGATTTTGTATTAAAATAACCTATTTAGTTAGGCAACTTTTAAGTTATATAATTTTATATTATTGAAAATAAAAACAATATTACAAAACACGTGTTTTACTCTTACTCTAATGATAATCGTCACAAACGAAGCATCATAATGAATAAAAATAAACGAAGAATGACTTTAAGACAGCGCATTGCATTAGTTCTGTGTATATTGTTATCGACTACAATATGTCACCATGCTCGAGGCCAGGAAGTGGGAATCAAGACGAACCTGCTTTACGATGCCACCACTACCCTGAATCTGGGTGTAGAGGTGGGGTTGTCTCGCCACTGGTCGCTAGACATATCGGGCAGTCTCAACCCATGGAAATTCAAGGACGATAAGCAATTCAGGATATGGATGGCACAACCCGAGGCGCGCTATTGGTTTTGCGAGCAGATGAGCGGACACTTCATCGGGGTGCACGCCATGGGCGGACAGTTCGAAGCGTCGGGCGTGAAGCTGCCTTTCGGGCTGGTGAAATCGCTCAAGGATAATCGATACCAAGGATGGTATGTGGGTGCCGGATTTGTATATGGCTATCAATGGGTGATGGCTCGCCACTGGAACTTCGAAGCCGCCGTGGGTGTGGGCTACGACTACCTGAACTGGACCAAGTATAAGTGCGGGAAGTGTGGCACCAAGGAGAAGAGCGGCCACACCAACTATTTTGGCATCACCAAGCTGGCCCTGACACTGATCTATGTTTTCTGACCTGATATCATAAATGAAAAAGAATATCTACCTAGACCCCTTGACACATGAGAAAACGTTTCTACATCATTATATGGATAGCCGCATGGATAGGCACATGGAGCACAGCCATCGCGCAGCCGATGCGGATACAGGACAATATCGCGCTTGACAATGTATCGTTGACACGCGTCAATGATGAGATGGTGCTAGCACTGGACCTGGTGCTGAACGATTTGGAGCTACGTTCCAGCCAATCGCTGGTATTTGTACCCTACATCAATGCCTATGAGGGGATGGAGACGGCGTGGTTTCAACCCATCATCATCAACGGACGCAAGCAGCACATTCTTTACCAACGGGGCAGATACAACCGCAACTACCCTGATGCGGCCGAATTCAGACGCCTCAACGGCGAGCCACAGACTGTGCGCTATATCTCGGCCATCCCCTATGACACATGGATGGAGGCCTATAAAGTGGGTCTGCTGGAGGATGTATGTGGCTGCGGCGAACTGCTAGCGCAAAACAACGTGCAAGTGGCTCAATACCTGCCATTGCCTACCACCGCCTTTTTCGTGTTCATTGAGCCCGAAGTGGTATATAGCAAGAGTGGATCGGTAGAGGGCAAAGCCTATCTGGACTTCCCCGTAAACCAATCAACCATCGACCCCGGCTACCGCCGCAACCCCGAAGAGTTGGCAGTGATCCTAGAAACCATCAACGTGATGGAATACGATCCCAACATCACCATCACTGGTATCGACATACACGGATATGCTTCGCCCGAAGGCAGTTATAGCAACAATGCCCGACTGGCTGCCAGCCGTGCCGAGGCACTGAAGGAGTATGTGCGTCACCTCTATAAGTTCGACGAGGGGTTGTTCACCGTCACCTCTACCCCCGAAGATTGGGAAGGCCTCATCGAATGGCTCACCAACAGCGACCTTCCACAAAAAGAGGCGCTGCTGGCCATTGCCACTTCCGACCTCTCGCCCGATGCCAAGGACCGCAAGATCAGAGACAACTATGGCAGCGTGTACCGCGATGTGTTGCTCATCGACTGCTACCCCAGCCTGCGCCATTCGGACTACGTGGTGCACTATGTCATCCGCCCCTTCACTGCAGAGGAGGCGTTGGCCCTGCTCAAGAAAAACCCCGCGCAGCTCAGTCTGCACGAAATCTATATGGCGGCTAGCCTCTTCGAGTCACAAAGTCCCGAATTTGCCGAGATACTCTATGTGGCCGCTACCCTTTTCCCTGAAAGCGAAACAGCCAATGTGAACGCCGCCAATGCCGCTCTTGCCGCTGGAGACACGGCAGCCGCTCAGCGGTTCTTGGCCAAAGCAGGAGACAGTGGCGAGGCACAGCTGACACGCGGCATCCTCCAGATGTGGCAAGGACATATCGACCAAGCCCGTCTTCTCTTCCAAGAAGCAGCCGCCAAAGGAGTGGCAGCGGCATCCCAGAACCTGAAATTGATAGAGAATTATTAATAACTAATTTATTGTTTAACACTAAACTTTACTCACATGAAATTTTTAAAGTACTTACCTTTTGCACTAGCCATTGCTTTGATGGTGGGGTGTAGCGATGACAATGTGACTCTTCAAGAAGAAGAGAGTTCGGAACTCATGGCAGATGGTGGTTCGGTTAGTATCCGCATCAATCTTCCATCTACTACTGCAGTGACCCGCGCAACCGAAGCCGAGCTGGCCGACGGACTTAGCCAAGAATATGCGGTGAACGATGGTACCATCATCCTGTTTGACGCGCAAGAACGCTTCGTAACCAAACAGACCTTTACTGGTAGCGAACTTAACTTCACAGCCAATACGGCCAATAACATCACCTCTTCTTCTGTGGAAGTGAAGATTGGCCCTAACTTGAAGACACCTAAGTATGCCGCAGTATATCTCAACATGACTACCGCCGCTGCCACCGAGCTGGTTTATTCGACATTCAACGAAACCAAGTCGCCTATCAATGGCCCCAACAATGCCATTGTGGATGTAAACGGTAATGGCTATTTCTTCATGAGCAACTCTACGTTTGATAACAGCAATGCGCCAACCAGCGTATATCACTCCACGAGTGGTTTGCAGACTCTACAAGAGCTAGATCCTGCATCAGTGAAATCTACTTCAGCAACCACCAATTCGAACGAAGCCACTACTAACATCTATGTAGAAAGAGCCTCTGTGAAGGTAGAACTTACATTCACCAATGCCTCTAACCAAGCCAATGAAGTGACAGGTAGTACAGCTATAGTAGACGCTACCACTGGCTTGCCCACTATCACCTTTACAGCAGGCGCTAATGTTGGCGACCAGATCACAGTAACAGGATGGACCTTGAATGCTACCAACAAGACTTACTACAGCACCAAGCTTATTGATGCTACTAACTGGGCAGATTGGTTGACCACTACCAAGTACTTCATGGCTCCTTATGTGTCTCGTCCAAGCGACTTCCGTTCACACTTTGGTATCGACACCAACTATGACGGCAGCACGTTGACTAACTCGGCTACACAGGGATTCTACGAAGAGTTCAACTACGCATCGTTGAGCCAAGCCATCAATCCTAGCAAGACTACAGCTACCAGCACAGGTGTGCAATACCTGTATTGCTTGGAGAATACATTCGATGTAGACAATCAGGAACAAAACCAAACGACTTCCCTATTGATCGCTGCCAACTATAAACAAGCTGGCAATGCCGACACCAGCGGCGACATCTTCAAGCTAGGTACTACCATCTATGGTGGCAACGGTGTAAGCCTCATCAACCACTTGGTGACTGTGCTCAATGCCAATGGCTACCAAAAGGTTGCCGGAACCACGGGCACTACCCCATCGGCTATCGTGGCTGCCGACCTCAAGATCAACAAAGGCAATTATATCTACAAAGACCTGATATTGCCCAACAATTGCTCTATCGTGTTCAACGGCAATGTAGTGGCTGCTATGGATACCTCAATGGATGCCATCCTGAACTCGGTATTGGGCTACAGAGCCATCTCTTACTATAAGGGAGGTAACTGCTTCTACTCTGTACCTATCCGCCACTTCAACGACGAACAGGTGCCATTGCTCGACGCTACTGGCAACTATGTATCGTTCAACGGCACTGTGACTCATGTTAACAATACCGATCAGCTAGGTCGTTATGGTGTGTTGAGAAACAACTGGTACTCTGCCGAAGTAAGCTCTATCAGCAGCATCGGCCGTCCTGTACCTGTAAGCCCAACCGATCCTATCAACCCAGATCCTAGTTATCCCGACCCACAAGATCCAGATCCAAACAATCCTGCTCCTACTCCAGACGATGTGGTTAACACCTATCTACAGGCTAAGATCAATATCTTGCCATGGGCCAAACGTTCACAAAAGATTAAACTCTAAACCTCTCGACCTCTGTGCGTGTGCACACTACACGCTATAGATGATATAAGAACAAAAGGTAAGAAAACCCGGCAGTGTGTCACTGCGCTGCCGGAGTTTTCTTCTCGCACATCTGCCACCACTGGGCAGCACCAATAAGCATCCACCACCCGGTGCCAAGAACAGGATGGTATCTTGGAGAAGCTTCCCCGACAGGACAACGCCTCTCCCACCTAAACAGAAAGAAACAGGCTCGATGACAGAGCCTCACCAGATATACAGGCAGCTGGTGACAGCACTGCCCAGACCAACCTTAACAAAGACAGCGAGATGAAAGGTTTTGACACAACAATGAAGAAAAGAGGAATAAGATATGCGATGGCGACCTTGCTGGCGGCATTGCTGCTCCACTCGTGCCACTTGATGGATATGGACCAGAGCGATTGTCCTACGGGACTTTATATCAATTTCGTGTACAACTATAATATCCATCGGGCCGACATGTTCAAGGATCATGTGGGAGGACTCAAGCTATTCATCTTCGACGAGAACGGCTACTTTGTGACCGAAAAGGCCGAGCACAACAACGACAGCCAGCAGCCACTTTCCTATTACGGCTATGCCATGCACGTGGAAGGCTTGCAACCCGGCAAATACCAGTTCATCGCCTTAACGTTTCAGAAGAGATACGAAGATGCCCTGAGCACGAATGGTGCCAAGTATCGCCACAATCTATTGCAACCAGGCGACTCCATGTCTATGCTCAAGACCACCCTAGACTTCGACGATTGGAAAGAGACCTCTTACGATGGCGCTTCCAAACAGATCAATGGCTATGCTGTCAATTCCGACTGTCCGCTCGACACCCTTTGGCACGGCATGTTGCTCACCCCCGTGGAGCTACGGGTAGACGAAGCCGCCTATGCCACCATCAGCCTGATGCGCAACACCAAACGCCTCAACGTCAGCATCCGCCAGATGAGCCAAGGGCAGCAAGACCAGTGTAGCATCGAAAACTATGACGTGTATGTGGCCGACAAGAACGCCACCACCCTGTACAACAACGATGTGGAAGGCAACGAACAAGTGCTCTACACCCCCCACACCACATGGGACACCAAGGATATAGCCATGTCGCGAGCCGATGATGGCACCACCATCACAGCGCAGACGGCCCACGCCGAGCTCAATCTGAATCGTCTGACAGCCGATACGGAAGGCACCAACACCTCCAAGCTTCATATCTACAACAACCAGACCAACACCCTGGTGGCCGAGGTCAACCTGCCCGATCTGTTGCAACAAGGCCGTGCAGCCTACGATATGTACAGCTATTCCACTCAGGAGTATCTGGACCGCGAGCACAACTATTCGCTCTCCTTCTATCTGGTGGGCGATAAATGGGAGTATGTCAATCTGTCGGTATCGTCATTGCCCTGGACCAAGCGCATTTACCGTACGAAGTTATAAACCCAGTAGCCATCGACCCAGCGAATGTTGAAAACAAGAACACATACGATCTATATACTGCTGATGCTCGCATTGCTGCTAGTGTCGGGAGGTTGCTCGTGGAGCACCGCCGATCACGAATACACGGATGACGAGAACTATGCAGGCATCTATATCAGCCTACGGATACAAGCCGGTCTGGACGCTACCCGCGTGGACCCCATAGGAGGCGAGTACGGCGAAGGCACCCAGAATGGCGAGAACAACGAGAGCGTGATCTACAACCTGGCACTGTTCTTCTACCCGGCTGCTGCAGCCACCTCGCTCGACGATACCAGCACCACTGCCCTCAACGCGCCGCTGACGCTGATCTATGTCAACGATATCGTCACCATCAACCAACAGACGGGCGCCACACAGTGGAGCACCAATCCGATAGCCGCTAAAGCACTGGAACTCTACAAAGCCTACCGATTGATAGTGGTGGCCAATGCCAACCTGCCCGAGATGAGCACCATCAAGACACTGGGACAGTTGCGCAACTACCAGATAGGCAATATCTACACCCGTGGCACCACTCTGCAACAGTATGACAACTTCACGATGTCGTCGCGTATCCTCAATGCCACCGATGAGAACAGCTTTGCCGTGACGGGCAATCATGTCTACAGCAATCCGCTCCCCGTAAGTGTCAAGCTAGACCGCCTCACCGCACGTGTCGACCTGATACCCTATACCTCGACCAATGGCGCCGTGTATAGCGGAGGCACTTATACCTACCCCGTGACTATTAATGGCACCCTCAACGCCGATAAGGTGACACTGACCGGCATCACCCCAATCAATATACTGAACCAGAAAAGCTACTTGCTGAAACACATGGCAGCGGCAGGCAGCGATGGAGAGATCAATGCGGCATCTGTACGCCTTGTGGGCAAGGAAACGCCCGATGCCGGCAACGAGACAGGCTACGTGCTAGAACCCACCACCAGCAGCAAGACCAAGAACAGCGCCGAGCAACCCACCTGGTATGACTACTATTACAAGACCGTCAACTCGTGGAACTTGCTGCAACAGACGGCAGTGGATGGCTCGTATATCCTCTGTTATATCCACGAAAACACCATGACCAAAAGTGCGCAACTACCCCGCTACTCCACCGGCTTGAGCCTGAAAACCATCTACCAACCCTCCAAGTGGTGGGTAGACCAGAGTGGCGTATCGGTGGAGAAGACAGCCAGCGTGGGCGCCACTTTCTACACCTTCCGCGACAAGGTGTATGGCGACCTCACCGCCCTGGCACGGGGCATCAACCAGTGGACGGGTGCCACCAGCGTAACCGCCTCCACAGCTGCCACTTGGACAGGCGTGAAGACCTACACCAACGGCGTGTGCTACTACAGCTATTGGATACGCCACTCCAATGACAACACACTGGATACCACGAAAGGAATCATGGAATACGCCATCGTGCGCAACAATATCTATCGGGTGATCATCGACTCGTTCTCGTCCATCGGGTCGCCTCAACCCGTCACCGAGGAGACGCAGAACGAAGACATCATCGTCAGCCTGTATGTCATCCCCTGGAACATCATCCTGAACAAGAAAATCTACATCTAGCAACGAAACGTAAACGAAGGATATGAAGAAACGACACCACATAGCAGGCATTCTATTTCTCCTGATCGGAGCGATGATAGGCAGTTGCACCCACGACGATGAGTCGCAGGGGCAATCGAGTTATGTAAACCCCGATCACATCACACTGAACATCACACGCGGACTCTCCGCTACAGACATAGGCACGGGCGCTATCGCCGAGGAGATGATCTACAACTGGACGATAGTTATCGTCAATGCCGCCAACCAGGTAGAAGCAACCTTGACACGCGGCAACTTCAGTGGCATGTCATCTACCCCGGTAGAGGCCGAGGAAGTGCGCCTCAGCAACTATAGCAGCCCTGTGAAGCTGACCAACGGCGCCAAGAAGATTTACACCTTCGTGAACATGGCCGTGCCCACAGCTTTCACTCAAAGCACCATCACCGAGGCAGCCGCCAATGCGCTGACCACTACTGTTGGAGGCAATGGCTTCGTCGTATCTGCCAGCAACCCCATCCCCATGACCAGCATCGTGACTGCCACCCTAGACGATAGGCAGATACAAAAGATAGAGATCCCCGTGAAGCGCCTGATGGCGAAGGTGCGGTTCGACTTCAGCAACCTCACCACAAGTGCCATCACCGTGACGGGCATCAAGATGAAATACATCACCCAGAACGCTGCCAACAATGTCTACCTGTTTCAGCAACTTTCGGGCACACTGCCCGTGCTACCATCTGCTGCCACACAGGCCGACTACACCGCCTATAGCGGCAGCCTCAGCGTAGCTGCCAACAATGCCGCAACCGTGTCGCAGCGCTTCTACCTCAACGAATCGCCCAAGCCCACGAATGTGGAGTATATCGGTTTCACGCTCACCACCCAGAAGGCAGGGAGCGCCACCACCGAGACCCGCTACGCGCTGACCGACGTCAACGCCCTGAAGCGCAACGACTACCTGATCATCCCCATCGGTTTCACCTCCTATGTCTTCCAGCCCCGTATCGACTTCTATCCTCCCATCGGAGGCTATGCGCAGGCCGATATCACGAGCGACGCCAGCGAGGTGTTCTACTGCACTTTCAAGAGTGCCGGGCAGTTTGTGTTGCGTCCGCAGCTCTACAACAGCGCCACCATGGCACAGGTAGCCTCCTCGGCCGTCAGTGTGACAGTCACCCCCGTCGAGGGCAGCAACTTGCTGAACGGCACCGTGAGCCTAAGCCCCACCGATGGTTGGTGGACCGGCATGCTGACAGGCAATGAAGGCCGCCTGCTGCTGACACTCACCTATCAGGTGACCGAGAGTGGCGTGACCTTTACGCTAGAGCGAAAAATCTACCTCATTGTGAAACATTGAAAAAACGAAGGATCAGACCATGACACGCTATATCAAAATACTACTGCTGATGTGTTTGTCGCTATGTGCGCCACAAATCTTCTACGGGCAGACCACACTGAAACGAGTGGCCTCTACCAAAGCTGCGCCCGGCCAACCCACCGTGGTGTCCAACGGCAATGGCAGCGTGACCGATCTCCAAGCCGCCCATGTGCTGAGACAGACCATCTATATCGCCCCCTACTCCACTGCTCGCAGACGACTGCTGCCGCAGGTAAACCAGAGCAGCAAGATGACCCAATACATGCGTTGGTTCCCTTACGACAAGAAAGTAGCGTTGCCCACCTTTAGCGTGCAGGTAGGTACATTGTTTGCCGATGCCACCAACGGGTATTACCTCAATGGAGGGACCAATTCTGCCAATATCCGCCCCGAGATAGACTACAACTTCATAGGGCGCACAGTGGCTTGCGACATCTCCAAGACAGCCGGCACACTGGCTTCCAATGTATTAACAGAACCACAACTGGACTATCGCATGATTTTCGATATACGGTCGGCCAAAGAAATATCCGATCAGCTGATGGCAACCGATACCATCAATGCGCTGGAGATGCACGACATCTTTGCGCCTATCGGCAGACCCTTGCTCATCGGCCCCGCCTATGCCTACACCACCATCAGTCAGAATTATGGCAGTGGCACATCGGCCTACACCGTGGCCCGACAGTCCAACTACTTCGTCTACAACTCGTCGACGGGCACCTACTTAGAAACCAAGAGTGGCAACACTACCGCCATCACCGACTTCTATTGGTATTGTGCCGAGACAAAAACCACGATCACCACTAGCAGTGCCATAATGCCCGGCAGCAATGGAACCATCACGCCGAGTACTGTCTATAACGGGCAGATACTAGCACTGGCCGCCTATACGGGCGCAGCCACCACACGCACCTGGTACCTGATGAACACAGCAGGAAAATGCATAACTAAGTTCAAGATCAACTATCAGAATACCGATACCTATGGTCCGAAAAAAGACGGATTCGCACAATATACACCCGAAAACCTAGCAGCTAAATACAAGCTCCTGTCCGAACGCCGGTTTGACTACGAGACCTACCCAGCAGGCAGTGGATTCAAGATATTCAAGAGCTATGGACTGAACTGGGACGAATGTACTTATGGGTATTATAATCAGGATGCGGGTAACCCCGACTGGAGTCAATACGCCTTTATCTCCACCACATCGAGTGCCATGTCTAATAGCTGGACCTACTCGAACGTGTACGACCGCCTGTACGAACGCACCAATAAAGTCACCATGGGGATGATGTATTATGTGGACGCCTCTGAAGTGCAAGGCATCGTGTCCAAGCTCGACATCAGCTCAGCCGCCTGCCCTGGCACACAGCTCTATCTGACTGCATGGGTACGCAATGTAAACAATAAGGGAAAGCTGGGTCCTAACCTCAACTTCGAGGTAGTGGGCTATAACAACAGCACCGGAAAAGACGAGGTTCTGCGCGGCTTCACCACCGGTACGATGGATGTGGACGGCACCAACGGCAACAGCTGGTATCAGGTGTTCTTCCCCGTCACCGTACCCCAGAAGGACTACACCAGGCTCTACTTCCAGATCGTGAACAATCAGTTGGGATCTGACGGTAACGACTTTGTGATAGACGACATACAGGTTTTCATGGGCATGCCATCGGCCAGCGCGCAACGCCGCTCGCCTATGTGCGGCAAGCAGGCAGTGGTCAATATCAACCTGGACTATACCAAGCTAGCGAATATCATCGCCCTCAACTCCAAGGGCTATACCACGCAAGCGGTGAGCTACTGCATAGCCGACAAGCAAGTGTACGACAACTACTTGGAAGGTATAGACAAGAAAGGCAACACTGTGCCCGTAGCCAACCGCACTACTGCCAATGCCCTCAACGAGTCGCGCATCCTGCTCTACAGCGGGGCGGATATCAACGGCTCGTCCTATTTCAACTATTTCGTGTTCAGATACAATCAGGACAGCATAGCGGGTGGAGGCATCGGCAACTACAAGAACATCTATGCCCTGCAACCCGACAGCACGCTTTACAAAGACATTGATACCTACAATACCTACTACACCACGGAGATGATAAAACAGCGTACAAAGGTATTCCGCCAAAACTCGTCTATCCCAACGCTATCCTTCCAAACCACACTGCAAGGCAGCGCGGATATGCCGATAGCCACCGGACGCGAATACTACATCATCTTCAACAAAGACGCTATGCAGATAAGCGAAGCCACCTTCAACGGTACAGGCAGCCTTTTGTCGGCAAGCGATATCAGCACCTTGACCAATATGTCGAGCTACAACACCTCGGACAACTGTGCCCTGTTCACCACCGTGAAGCTGCGCGGCACATCTGCCGTGGAGATGAATGGACTAGGAACGCTCTACGATGCCGGAACGGACGTATGTGCCAACACACGCCCCACCTTCGCCATCAACACCCTAGCCTATATGGAAAACGGCGTGCGCAAGACAGTGGGTGCCAGCGCCATGGGTATCGTGTTCGATTGGTACAAAGGCACCATCAGCGAACTGGAAAGAAAGATCTATGCGGCGAGCGGTGCTAGTGGCTACCAGGTGGTGACCGAGAATAGCTCGGGTGCCTTCTCGGTGAAAGATGCGCTGAGCATATTCCGCAGCTACTATACCTCGGCAGGCGAAATCGAATATTTCCCCGCTGTGGGCACTTATACAGCAGCCATGCGCGCCTTGCTCATCGCCCTGTGCAACGACAGCAAGACTTCTAGCTTTTGCAACGACAACACCTTGTCGCTCTACAGCCAGAGCTATTCGCCCAACCTGGGCAGCGAGGCGGGCATGATGTACTACTATGTAGCAATCCCGTTCAAAGGCACCATCATCGAAAGCGATATATTGAAGCTGATCTGTATGGAACCCCAACAGATCATCGTGCGCAGCGCCTCCAAGGCTCCATCGCTGACACTGGGTATCGACGGAGTGGACTATGGCAACGAATCGGTGATCCCCGTACGTCTAGGATTGTCGCAAATCAGAGACATGAAATCGAATATCGCCGCTGCCGACCAAACCAGCAAGGTGAAATACCTGCGCCTGCCTGTGTACACCAATAAGGTGACATTCAGCAAGAGCACCTTTACCAATATAAAGAATGTGGCCAACAGCAATGACCACTACCGCAAGCTGATACTGATAGACAGCAACGACCCTATGGTGGTGAACCTCGCCGACAACAACATCGTGTTGGGCTACCTCAATTGGATAGACGTGAAGAAGAGCAATGCTGCCAACATGAACAGTCTGGGCATCTACTTCTATTGTGACGCCAATGGCAACTTGCCCGTCAACCTGCGCGAAGGCTATACCTACACACTGAAATTCTTCATCAGCGAGTATGACGACTCCGAGAATACGGGCGACTGCGAAGGCAGTGTGCTGATACCAATGAAGATAGTGCCCGAATACCAGATATGGAACGGCACCACCACGCAGCGCAACTATAACAATGATGCCAATTGGCTACGTGCCGAGCGCACCGATTTCTATGGTCCTACGACCTATACCAGCAATAATGTGAACTATCGCCAGTCGGATGTGTACAGCGCCGGAACCACCTATGCCGAGACGCCACGCACCTCGTTCGTGCCCATCTACAACACGAAAATCATCATGCCGCCTAGCCGGGCACCTCGCCTCACCAACATCACACAGACCAGCTCCATCACTGTGGCCGATGTGTCGAAAGACACCCTGGTGATAGGTAGTGTGACACCGAAGATACAGAACGACCTGACCATCTATCCCCGTCAGACCGATGCCAACAGCGTGCCGTATTATCCCTGCCTGGCCTTCTATGCCAACCGCTGCGACACCGTGTACTTCCAGCCTGGAGGGGCGATGATCAACGCACAATACCTGACCTACAACCGCGCTGTGGTAGACTTTGCCGTGAATATCAACCGCTGGTACTTGCTGGGATCGCCACTGAAAGGCGTTGTGGCAGGCGACATGTATACACTCACCACACCGGGCACACAAAACACCTATGCCTTCGGGGCAGTGAACTATAGCACCACGCTGAACCACCGCTTCAAGCCCGCCGTGTATCAGCGTGCATGGGACAAGGTGTATGCCATCGCCTATCAGTTTGACAACCAGAGCAGTGTGGCATCCGCCCAAACCCAGCGCAACATGGCGATGAAAGCCACCTGGAGCACCGTGTTCAACGACGTGAATGTGCCCTATCTGCCTGGTACAGGATTCAGCATCAAGTCGCAACCCGAAACCACGGCGACCTATACGCAGAACATCTTCCGTCTGCCCAAGGCCGATACCCAATATGCCTACTACACCTATGACGGGCTGACCGACACGGGCGATAACACCGCAGTGACAGTGAACCGCACCAATGCCGGCAGGCTAGCCACCGATGGGCTGACAGCCAGCACCAACCTCACCGTGAGCCTCAGCGCCAGCAACTCCACGGGCAATGCTAATGGCAATGCCGAGAGCACCAACAAGCTCTATCTGTTGGCCAACCCCTACATGTGCAACCTCAACATGCAAGCCTTCTTGACGGCACATAGCACCATCTTCGAGCAGCAGTACTGGCTACTCACTGCCGACAGGCAGACGGGTGTGATTATGGGCGATGGCACGGTGAGCGTATCATCCAGCGGCACAGCGCCAACGGTAGGCCCCATGCAAGGCTTCTTCGTGCAACTCAAGAGCGGAGTAGCCGCCAATCCCACCGTGACCTATACCATAGCCATGATGGCGGACGGTGCTGCCCCCAGCACTGTTACCCGAGCCTCTGATGAAAGCAGCGACAACGCCCGACAGCTCTATCTCGAAGCCGAGCGCGATGGTGTGACCTGCACCGCGCTGGTGAGACAGGTCGATGATGAAGATAAAAACGACAATCAATACATGCTTAACCTCCCCACTCTTCTGGACGATAATATAGACATTCTGCCCATGGTCTATACTATCAGAGAGGGCGAGGCAATGCAAATACATACACTGGATGGCGCCACCACTGTGCCGTTAGGCATCTACAGCAACAGCAACGAAGAGGTGGAACTACGCCTCAAGGGCACCGAGCATTTCGCCGGGCTGGCACTGTATGATGCGTTGACCCATACCTCCACGCCGCTCGATGACAATCCTACTTTGGTATTGCCAGGCAACACCAACGGCCGCTATCTGCTGGTCTTTGCCACAGATATCAATGAGGAGAGTGATCCGACACAGAGCATCACTGTATCGGCTATCGAAAGGGAAAGCATACTAGTGACATCGGACATCAATGACCCCATCGAGGAAGTGATAATACATGACACCACAGGTAGAGTGTGCCACCATCAAACCAACATAAATACCAGCAGTCAGCTCATCTCGATGGCTGCGGGTACCTATATCGTGACTGTCAGGACGGCAGACACACTATATACTGCAAAGGTTTTAGTTCGAAGTTAATTAAAGGTTTTTTATCAGGAGACAAGAGACCCGCACAATACCTGTTACAAGGTTATTATGCGGGTTTCTTTATGCGATTTTTTTTGAGTGAGCGTGGTTGGTGCAGTGAGTAAGGCTGAGCAGCGAAATGAACAAAGGTCAGTAAGTCTGGGCAGACACATCTTCACCACTATGGGCTTTTCGAAAAGTGCCCGGCGACACACCTTTGAGGCGCTTGAAAACCCGATTGAAATATGGGATATTATCAAATCCTGACGCATAGCACACGTCCGAGATAGTCAGCCTTTGTTCGGCCAGCAGTTGACAAGCCAGGTCGATGCGGTGCTCATTGAGATAGGTAATGAAGGTTTTGTTAGTGGCTTTCTTGAAGAATACACAAAACGAGGCACGGTTCATGCCGATGTGGCGTGCCATGTCATCGAGGGTGATGCTTCGCTTGGCGTTGCATGTCACATAGATCTCTATCTGGCGCAAGCGCTCTTTCTCTTTATCGGGTTGGCGTTGCTGCCCTACCACGGTCTGCTTGGCACTATCGCTCATCATCAACAGCAGTCGCAGGAAAGAGACCGCTTTCTCGGCATCACTCTGCACCCGCATGCGTTTCAATATATCCGATAACGAGTCGGCTGTCTGCTGATCGTATTTTATCGCCGCATCAGTCGATTTGAGCCGCTCGATGGGCATCGCCAATTCGGCAAAACAATGGGCACAGCGATTGAGCAGTGCGGTGTCAAACTTGACGGTGATATTGGCGATGCGTCCCCGATGATCGGTGACATTTCCATCAAAATACCAACAATGAGGAATGCCGGGCGGAATCAATATGACTTCGCCGCTATCGAAAGGCTCGGAGGTGTCGCCGATAAGACGGATACCTGTGCCATAGATAATGTAGGACAGTTCCCAAGTGGATTGATGGTGCAGACCGATCTGTTCCTTGGGATCGAGGTGCACATAGTCGAAGACGAAGGAAGTAGGTCCATCGGTTGTATTATTTTTGTTCTTCTCTTTCATACCAGTCCATTGAGGTTATATTTGCAAATATAGTGCAAGTATTATAAACGATAGTGCAAAAGTGGGGACAGATAGTGAGATAACTTTGCGAAGACAGAAAAAGCAGAATCTATTATACTATTGATCATGACAACCAATACATTAACATCCAAACCACGCTATGAGATACTTGATGGGCTACGCGGTGTAGCTGCCATGCTGGTGGTGGCCTATCATCTACTAGAGACCTACTCGACTGGCCCTGTAGATCAAGTTTTGAACCATGGCTATCTGGCGGTCGATTTCTTTTTTGTCCTCTCGGGGTTTGTCATTGGCTATGCCTATGACGATCGTTGGAAAGGGCTAAGCATCAAGGACTTCTTCGTACGCCGATTAGTACGTCTGCAACCCATGGCCATCATGGGGACGTTGGTGGGTGCGGCATTGTTTTACTTCGCTGCCTCGGACGCTTTTCCACTGATCCTAGAAACGCCGTGGTGGAAGGTGGTGATCATGATCGTGCTGGGTTGCTTCATGTTTCCCACACCGCCATCCATGGATATCCGTGGCTGGTGGGAGGTCAACTCGCTCAACGGCCCGATGTGGTCGCTGATGTGGGAATATTTGGCTAATATCCTCTACGCCTTGTTCGTGCGCCGTTTCTCCAAAATAGGATTAGCCATCTTCGTTGCGCTATCCGCCTATCTCACCATCGACATCGCCTTCAACATCGATGTGTTCGGGTTGCTGAGTGAACGTACCAAATATGCACACACCTTTATAGGAGGCTGGAGCGTGACTCCCGAACAGCTTTACATCGGTATCTCGCGCCTGCTCTATCCCTTCTTTATGGGTTTGTTGCTGTCGCGTCTCAATGTGCTGATCCGCATGAAAAGAGGCTTCTACTGGTGCTCGCTCTTCATCACCGCCATCTTGGTGATGCCGCGCATCGGGGGCACTGAGCACATGTGGATGAATGGTGCCTACGAAGCCATCGTGGTGCTGTTCCTATTCCCACTGATCGTGATGATGGGAGCAGGTAGTCCCATCACGGGCACGCGTTCCGTCAAGCTCTGCCAGTTTTTGGGCGAGATCTCGTATCCGCTGTACATCACTCACTTTCCATTGATCTATATGCAGATAGCTTGGGCTAAAAATCATCCCGATGCTCCACTGGGCACGCATGTGTTCTTGGCAGTGTGCATCTTCTTCCTCTCCATAGCAGTGGCCTATGCTTGCCTACGTCTGTATGACGAACCTGTGCGCGAATGGCTGAGACTGCGCTTCATCGTGAAAAAGAAAACCAATTAATAATAGATAGTATGATTAAAATAGACCATATCGCCATTCATGTGAATGAGCTGGAAGCAGTAAAAGACTTCTTTATCCAATATTTCAAAGCGAAAGCCAATGACTTGTACGTGAATCCTATAAAGGGGAACCGAAGCTATTTCCTGAGCTTCGACAATGACACACGCCTGGAGATCATCAACAAGCCTGGACTGAGATGTGTAGATCGTGATTTCCAGGAATACGGCTATCACCATCTGGCATTCAGCATCGGTGGCAAGGACAAGGTGGACAAGCTGACACAGCTATTGCAAGACGGTGGCTACGAGGTGATGAGCGGCCCTCGCCTCACGGGCGATGGCTACTACGAGAGCTGTGTCCAAGGGCCAGAAAATATCCTGCTAGAGATTACTGAATGAATCAGTTGAACACATTAAAGACCAATCCTAGCACAAAATAGGGTTTGTTGTAGGTGGGATTGTAGGTGGCTGTACCCCAGATGGCCAGATCGAAATGGTTGAGGTCGAGGAGTTTCTTCTCGGCACGCAGGGTGAGGTTGGAGAAATGGAAGCCACGAGGGTAGTCGGGGTCATCTACATCCTTATTGGGCAGGAAGTAAGGTGATGAGAAAGGGACGGCCCCTACCACAGCTTGCATATCTATCCAGTTGGCAATGGAGAAGTCATAGGTCAGTTCGAAATAGGAGGAGAAATAACGTTTGCCGAATCCCACGAACTGGTCTTCTTCGTTGTACAGCCATTCGCGGTCTTTCTTTCCGGCGATGATGGTGCTCCAGCCGATGGTCAACGGAAAGCGTTCGCTGATCGTATAGCTGATATGGGCATCGATGACATGTCCACTGCGCCAACGACGTCCCCATCGAGACATCAGCTCATGATGGTCGATTCCCTTCGAATAATTGTCTGTCAATGAGATACCCAGATGATCATTGAAGTCATAGCCCACATAGAGGGCCGTCTCCATATACCCCATCTTGGAGGAGATCAGATTCCAGCCGCCGATATAGGCACCCTTCCAGCCGACAGTGACTTCGGGCATAAAGGCGATACTGCTGTTTTCGGTCGGCACACCGCGCCACATGTAGGATGTGGCGATATCACCTCGGAATGAAATCTGTGGTTTGTCCTGCGCCCATAGCAGGTTATTTAGAAGAAAAAAGAGTGAAATAAACAGTAATCTCTTAGCCTGTATCAAAATCTGTGTCTGCATTATCCTGGTTCGTTTTCTGAATCAGGGCGCAAAAGTACATTAATATTCAACAAGTTGCATCTTGAATTTTCCTAAAGAGTGTGATAGATGCTTATAGGCTACCTTCAATACCTCGTCTCACTCCACCGTCATCCTGTCTGCATTCATCCGCACCATATATTGTTGGATGATGGCTTTCAACTCTTGCTCCATCGTGGCTTGCATCGGTATATCGGTACCCAGAAGATTGTCCTTGAGCAGACGATCGGTCTTGAAGGCGTAGATGGCGATGGTCTTCTCGCCGTCAAACTGCAACATATAATCGCCCTTGAAGTATTGGTAGATGCCGTTGTTGTGGTTCACGGCATAGGTATCCTCGGCAGGTGTTTCTAGCAGGTTGCAGCCAAACGCCACGAAGGGTTGGTCGTAGCCCAAATAGCCCAACACGGTGGGCATGATATCGATCTGCTGAGCGATGGACTCCACGTGTCCTTGCAGCTCGCCATCGGGTGTGAAGAAGATGATGGGCACGCCATAGCGGCCGGCATCGGTCAGGTATTCGGGATGATCGCTCTGGTTGGTATGGTCGGCAGTGATGACAAACAGGGTGTTGTCGTACCAGGGTTGTGTGGCGGCTTTCTCGAAGAAGAGGCGCAGAGCGTTGTCGGTGTATCGCACGCACTTATGGATAGGCAGATTTTCCTCGGGATAGATGTCTTTATAGCGTTCGGGGATCACATAGGGATGATGCGACGAAGCGGTGAAGATACCCGTAGTGAAGGGCTGGGGAAACTCGGACATCTTATCGGCGAAGTATTGCATGAACTCTTCGTCCCAGATGGCCCAGTTACCATCGAAATGGTCATCGTTGTTGTAGTCCTCGCGACCGAAATAGTCGGGATAGCCCACCGAGCGGGCATAGGCCTGGAAGCCCATAGAACCATTGCGCGCGCCATGGAAGAAGGCGGTATAGTAGCCTTTCTTCTTGAGCTCGCTGCCGATACCCGAAAGCTTGTTGAGCGAAGCGGGGGTCAGGAAGAAGGGTTCGATGAAACGGGGAATGCCCGAAAGGATAGAAGGCAACCCGTCGATGCTCTGCTGGCCATTGGCGAAGGTATACTCCCACGTGAGGCTGCGTTGTATCAGCGAGTCGAGGAAGGGTGTGTAGCCCTTGTATGCGCCATCGGCCTCTAGTTGCGTATTGAGCGCGCCGATGTATTCCTTACCAAAGCTCTCTACAACCAGTACCACTACATTCTTGGGGCGGAACGCCACACTGTCGGCAGGCTGATGCACGGGTGTGAAGACGGCTTCCATTGTGGCCTCATCGGCATAGTAGTGGGGTTCGGTAAAGGGTTTCTTTCCAAACGTACGGAAGATGGAGAAGGGGGTATTGAGCACGATGGCTGTCTCGGCAGGACGGTTGACGTACTGGTTGGCATTGCTGATGGTGATGGGACGCACATCGCGACCGATACCGCCACGCATACCAAAGATGATGAACGGCGTAACGGCCAGCATCAATACGGTGTTGAAAATATAGTAGGTGAGCAGGCGCGGACGAGGCTCTACACGGGGCGTGCGGTAACACTTCCATAGGAAGAAACCAAAGGCTACGAATAGCAGTGCCAAGTACCAATGGCGCACGATCTCGATGCCGAAGATGCCAGCTAGGTTGTCTTCGTTGGCAAACTGGCTGAACACAGAGGCTGTGGTGCGGCGGCCCGAGAACTGGAAGTACACGGTATCGACCAGATTGGCTCCGATGGCGATGAGATTGACCACCAAGTAGATCCACTTGATGACACGCTCGTAAACGGGATTCTCCTTATAGTGCAGCGGGAAGAGCAGCAACACCACCCACAACACATTGAGGTACATGATGGCTGAGGTATCGAACACTAGTCCGCCACGCGACATTTCCCAGAGGTGGGCAAAACTGAGGTCGGTGAAATAGCTGAGATTCTCCCAGACAAAGACCAAGCGGCACACCATGAAACTGATATAAACGAGCAGTATATTGACAACGAGAGCAATCGGAGTAGAAAAGAGTGTCTTGAAACGATTCATCACCATGTATATTTTGTTTTGGAGGGCAAAGATACAAAGTGATTTAGAAAATCTGATTGTGTATGTGCATTTTATCGCAAATAGATGAATACAATAATAATTGCCCATTCACAAACTTACGATTGTAAATGGGCAATTATAATGTAATAAGATTATGACACTATTGTATCGGGACGATCTGTTCTACCACTGGTGCGGTATCTTCTGCGCCAACGGCAAATAGCAATAGTATAATCCCTATAAAGCATATGAAAAGTCCTGCAATAGCCAAAGCGCGTGGTTTCTTGAAGCAGCCCACGAAAGACAGGATAATGCCTATGATCCAGAATATCCATCCCATCACATTGACCCAACAGAATATCACACTCAATATGGCAAAAACAAAACCAGCGACTCCTACTCCATTGGAGCGACTCAACATCTGATTGTTATCATTTTCTCCCATAGCTCATCTTTTTAATAAGGTAGATTAATACGAATTATTACTTTCAGATTGTTCTGTCATCCATCACAGAACAATCATGAAATATAAACGTAGAAATTGAGAATGTGTTTAGCAAATCTGCCAAATTGAACATTCTTTATACTTCCTGGGATGAAAATAGGAAGGCCAAATCCATGGCATCAAAGGCGGCTGAGTCGCTTGGCACGTTCCTCCTCGGAATAGAGTTGATTGAAGCCTTCGCGCGTACGCTTCCAGCGATTATGCGACCACAACCAATAGGGAGGGCTAGCCTTGATCTGATCTTCGAGCATGCGGAAATATTGCTCGGTGATGCCAAACCTCGGAACATCTTTGACCGCATCGCTCATCAGCACGAACTTGCAGGTGTAGTGTCCGCGATCGGTGCGAGTGATATCTACGTAGACAGCCACAGCGTCTATCAGTCGGGTGATGCGCTCGGCACCGGTAAAGACGGGTGTATCGTGGTTCAGGAATTGCGTGAAATAGTGGATGTTGGGATAACCTGGCGCTTGATCGGAGATATAGCCCACACAGCTGTTGTGCCCCGATCGCTCCCAGCCCACTACCGTGCGGAAGGTATCTTCCATGGTGATGCACTCGGTGGTGAATCGGCTACGCAAGTAAAGGAAGAGTTTGTCGAAAGCAGGATTCTCTAGCGCATGGTAGATCTGTCCTCTCTTCTGCTCGCCCTGAAGGCAAAGCGGTATAGAGCTGATCCACTCCCAGTTGCAGTAGTGCCCCAGAAATAGTGAGACGGAGCGCCCCTGACCCAAATAGGCATTGATCATCTCGGCATTCTCGAAAGTGAGCCGCTGACGCATCTGTTTCTCGCTGATGGAGAAGAGCTTGATGGTCTCAGCAAAGAGATCGCAGAAATGACGATAGAATTCTTTCTCGATGGAAATGATTTCTTTTGTACTTTTTTCGGGGAAAGATGAGGTGAGATTGTTACGCACAATCTTACGGCGATACCTAAATACGAAGTAAAGTAGCAAGTAGTTGAGGTCTGAGAAAAAATAGAGCACCCGTAATGGCAGCAGTGAAGCCAAAAACCAAAACACGTACACTAGATAATATAAAATGATATTCATCCGATGGATTAAATGCATAGCCTGTTAAGTTAAAACCCCTTCTACTTTTTGAATCACTTGCTCGGGACGGATATCGTACAGGCAAGCATAATCGCCACGATAGCAAGGCTTGTCGCCAAAGATAGAGCATGGGCGGCAAGACATCGTGAGCTGCACACAGTTGACCGGTAGTTGCTTCCAACCCAGAAAGCCTGCATAGGGATGTGTAGCTCCCCATACCGACACCACCGGAGTATTGACAATAGAAGCCAGATGCATGTTGGCCGAATCCATCGACAGCATCACATCAAGATGGCTGATGAGGTTGAGCTCCTTGTCCATATCGAGCTTGCCGATCATGGAGGTGAGGTTGGGATATTTGGCTACCCAGCCATCGAGAATGTTCTTCTCGTGAATACCGCCACCGAATAAGAACACCCGCGTATTGGGGCGTTGGGCAAAATGAGCCACAACTTTCTCTTCCAGCTCAATCGGATAGACCTTCCCTTTGTGTTTGGCAAAGGGAGCGATACCGATCCATTTTTCGTCAACCGGACGCTTGCCCGTGATGGGTTCGATGATACTGAAATCGCCAGTGCCCTGCCCGTATATCGAGGTGAAGTTGAGCAGCACCGGGAAACCCAGTCGTTCCAGCACGTCGGCATAGCGGCGGAATCCGCTTTTGAGGTTCACCAAAACCTTGTCTTCTCTCCGAACCAGACGACGCTTGGCTTTGCGCTCCTTGTCGATGCGCTCCATGCCTGCACCCGTCACCGCAAAACGCATGCGCAGATACTTGGTGCGCAACACGTCATGAAAGTCGGCGATATAGTCGAAATTCTTTGTCTTGAGCTCGGCGTAGAGGCGATTGAGCCCCTCGATACCTCGATGTGCGCCATGAAACTGCGCCCCGAAAAAGGTAACATTCGAGGGCATCTCATTGAACAATGGCTTAAATTGCTCGCGGCTCAAAACCGTGATTTCTAGTTGAGGATACTGCAGGGCCAAAGAGGTGATCACCGGAACGGTCATTGCCACATCGCCCAGCGCCGAAAGGCGCATGATCAAGATACGGGCCATCTTAGGGTTGTTTTATTATTTCTTAGCGTAAAGCACCGGATTCAACGCCGGATCATTATACATCTTCATCTGTTTGTACACCTTCATGTACTTGCTACCCGAACCCATGTCGGCCAATAGCTGGTCGATAGCGGTCGATAGGTCTACACGTTGCTCCAGTAGCACGGCCAGCTTCTTCTCGCATTGTGCGTGGTGCTCGGGGGTGGTATCTGTACGCTCCACTTCCTTTTGCATGTGATAGATCTTTAGCGCAAGAATCGACAGGCGGTCAATCGCCCATGCCGGACTTTCGGTGTTGATTGAGGCGTCTTCGGCCATCTCCACAGCCTTGAACTTTTCCAGGAAATAGCTGTCAATCAGCTCTACCAAATCCGTGCGGTCTTGATTAGAGCTATCGATGCGGCGCTTGATGGCCAATGCTTCTACAGGGTCGATGTTGGGATCGCGAATGATGTCTTCCAAGTGCCACTGCACAGCGTCAATCCAATTTTTCAGGTAAAGATAATACTCGATGGTTTTCAACTCGTATGGATTGTGCATCTCTGCATCCACATGATCGGTGATGTGATAATCGTTGGTCGATTTCTGGAAAATATCGTTGCTTAGGCTACTAAATGTCATAAATTCAATGTTTTAAAAAGTGTATTAGAAGACAAAGCTATGAAATAATAATTATTCGACCAATTAAATGTAACTTTTTTATGATAACTTTGTTGGGTAAGAAAAAGACTAAGAATTATGAAGATCGTTATCGACAATAAGATCCCCTATATTCGCGATGCAGTGTCGCAACTAACCGCCGACACCATTTATGCAGAAGGACAAGACTTTACGCCGGAGATGGTGAAAGAGGCCGATGTACTGATAGTTCGCACCCGCACTCGCTGCGATAAAATGTTATTGGAAGGCAGCCGTGTCAAACTAATTGCGACTGCAACTATTGGTTTCGACCACATAGACACCGCCTATTGCCGCGAGGCAGGCATCCGCTGGGTCAATGCCCCGGGCTGCAATGCCGCATCGGTAGCCCAATACATTGAGTCCGTACTGACTCTGCTCAAAATGGCACGACTCGAGGATCTGAGCCGCTACACGCTGGGTATCGTGGGGGTAGGCAATGTGGGCAAGAAGGTTGCGGCCCTGGCCACACAACTCGGAATGAAAGTGCTCCTCAACGATCCTCCACGTGCCCAACAAGAGGGTGGTGATGGTTTTGTTTCTCTACAAAAGATCGCCGAAGAGAGCGACATCATCTCCTTCCACACGCCGCTGAACCGTGGCGGGGAGTTCAATACTTTTCATCTGGCAGATGAGTCATTCTTCCGCCTGCTGAAGCGGCGCCCGATCATCATCAACACAGGACGTGGCGAGGTGATCAAGACCGAGATCCTGAAAGCTGCCATGGACCGACAATTAGTGAGCGAGGTGATACTCGATGTATGGGAGAATGAACCCAACATCGACCTGGAGTTGCTGGGACGTGTCGCTATCGGAACGCCCCATATAGCGGGCTATTCGGCCGACGGCAAGGCCAATGCCACCACAATGGCTCTCAACGCCGTGTGTACCCATTTTGCCATTAACACCCATTTCGATATCCAGCCACCTGCTCCCACCCACCCCGTGCTCCACGTGGCGGACTATAACGAAGCAATCCTCCGCATCTACGATCCTCGCAATGACTGCGACGCCTTACGCCAAGCACCCGAGAAATTCGAATGGCTGCGCGGACACTATCCACTGCGTAGGGAGAAAGGAGCGTATGAGATAGTGGTGAAAGAGTAACTCCCCACACAAAAAAACAGAGAACACCCGCCAAGAATCACCTCGGCGGTTGTCCTCTGCAACCTAAACAATGTTTATACCCCATTAAACATCATTTACCTCAAAAACCCTTCTTTGCGGATAGACCCATTAAAACTATCCGCCTGCTATTTGTCGTTACTAATACTACCTATTGCTGTGTTTGCACATTGTTTGTCACCTGTTGACAAGTATCTTTTTCACCTTATTATTTGTTTTTGTTTGTACACGTATCACGTATACTCCGCTTTGCGGAAGCGCCAACGTGTAGCATGGCTGGTGCGGAGCTTGCTGCATCAGCATCCTGCCATCCATATCATATACCACAATACTTTCTAGGGGCTCGGAGGCCGATAGAATCACGTCCAGACCATGGACTTGCATTTGTAGTTGCTCGCCGTCATCGGTACTCATCGGTGGATTGTCGAGCAAGTAGTAGCGGCCTGCTGCACTGACCTGCAGTGCTATTTCTTCCCCGTCTTCCAGCTGTGTGCATTGGTTGGTTTCTGCGTCCCATAGATATACGGGGATCGACAGATCTCCCTGACCGCGTAGACTGAAATAGACTGTCTCACCTTCTTCTCCTCCCCAAATACCCATAGGAATAGTGCTAAGACCAGGCACACTATTGATGCCTACCGCCTGTGTACCGGCTATGGTATACAGAGCGATGCGACTGTCCAGATTGCTGTCGAATAGTGCTTCGGTGTCTTCGGATGGGCAAAATGCCATATCGGCGCTATCGTCGATATGCAGATAGGCCTCGCTTTGGTAGCGGTCCGCACGCAGGGCAAGGGTGAGACTTTGGAGTAGCCCCTGCTCCATACGGGTAGACGTAGTGGTGGTTCCCATAGGCAGCGTCATGGTGGGTTGAAAGGAAATTTGCTTGCTTCCACCCGCCTTGAGTTGCACCATGAAGCTACGCAAAGGTGCGATGCTTCCCAGACCTGTCGCTTCGCTATAACTGTATTGCTCATCGGCCTCTATAGTCCAGTATTTGGCTTCGAGCTGTGTGTTGATGGCAAAAAACTGCTGCATGTTTATGGTTGCCATATAGGGATTGCCCAGCAGATAGATATCGTTATCGGCATCGCTGTTGTCCGCTAGTCTTATCGTCACATTGCCATCGGCAGAGGCATCGGTGCGCAGTCGGTATGGCTGATCGCGTGACAGCTCCACTGTGTTGGCAGGTGAGTCGATCTGACCTTCCTCATCCTCCACAGCGAAATAGCGATAATGGGTGTCGGCTTTGGGCAGACGAAACAGTACTTTTCCGGTGCCTGTCCGACGGTCGGCCTTGATGGAAAACCCTTGCGAGGAATAGTCCACCAAAACGTCATTGTACACGTGTGTCCAGGTCGACACCTTACCTGAATAGGCATCGTAGGTGCTGCCATCGGTACGGAGAACGATAGAGCCTGACTTGTCCCAACTACGCTGATATACAGGCAGCAACGAGCGGTCGTTTGTCACTAGGGAGTTGTCGAAGAATATATCGCAGAAGGCTTCCGTCTCTTGGCGGCGGCTAGCTAGTGGCAGATACATGTCACCTGCCACCACACTTTGCAATGGCGATGACATCGTGTACCAGCTGTTGGCAGCAAGCTCCACATCAACCCATGCCCGCGTATAGCTCAGCAGATGCTGACAGCTCAGTGTCGCAGCAGGTTTGAAGTAGATTTCTCGGCATGTGTTGCCGTAAAACTTCTCACAGTCATAGCCCGTAGCAGCCGTTTTCAGCATCAGATCATATTCTATAGAGGAGGTGGCAGCCTCTACGCTCTTATAGGGTGATGTCATATCGGGCAGCCGTGTAGCAGCGTCTAGTGGCAGTGCATAGAGGCAAGGGGCCGCAGCAGTGGGGAGTGTCACCTTCGTGAAGCGCATGGGCGCGTAGCCTTGATGCGACAAGCCACTTCCACCCGACGAAGAGTAGTCGGTATAGTCGGTCTTGTAAAGGATAGCAGCGGTAGAGCGCGCCCAGTTGTCATCGTTGTTCCAGTTGCTACCCATGCCGGTAAAGGTCAGGTATTCGGGTACCACTTTCAGCACGAACTGGGTGTAGCCATTGCATTGGCTGCTAGCCTCATCGTTGCGATAGCCAAACTGCACTTTGTACCAGTAGCCTTCATGGGGCACGAAGGCCTGCAAACCATTTCCTTTTAACACAAAGCTAACGTCATAGTCTGTATCGGTGAGCGCGGCACGCAAGGTCTGTATCTGCCCTATGGCATAGGTTCCTGCGTCCATCGCGGCTTGATGGATGGCAAAGGTGGGGTCGTTTGTCGCTATCAGATTCAGATACTCATCACCGTTTATCGTTGCCAGCCCGCTGCCTTTCGTCACTCTTCGTTCATAGCCATTGGAGTAGTCTTTCACGGGCAGCAGCATGGATGATCCATTGGTTTGCATGTCTTGTATCTGTTTCAGTCCCAGTCGCAAGGCTTCCGATCCACCGCCCACGGCTTGATAGTCCACATCGGCAAATCCCAAGTCCAGCACTGGCATACCCACTGAGTGCAGATAGACCTCGAACTTCAGCAGATTGTCGTCACAGAATATATAGGGATAGCCGTTTATCATGATTTCATGGACTACAGGGCGTCCCGTGAACACGTTGTTGCCACGTTGCAGTGTCATGCCGATGGTTCGTGTATTTAGCAGCAAGTCATCTTTATAGGCTTGCAGACACTGAATATCTTGAGCGGTGAGGTTAGTGCCAGGCGTCAGCAAGTCCAGATCTACAGCAGCACCCGATCCCGCTGCCGGATAGTCGGCACGCAGATTCTTCAACGCGGTGATCAGCTCTACAGGCATCACGCCCTTGGTGTACCAGTCAAAGTTGATGGTAGTGATCATGTAGCGTCCTCCTTCTCCATCGGGTATGGCGAGGGTTGCCACAAAGTCTTTCAACAGGGAAGATCCTTGGGTACACTCTATGCTATACTCGGAAGCCACATCATTGTTTATGTCTTTTATTATGAATGAGTCGAGCGTGATATTGAAGTCATTGCTGACCACCGAACAAATATCGCTGGGGCTTCCCCACACCCACTGTTGCAGTGCGTCGGAGTAGGAGGCCACGGAGAGGTAATAGATGCTGCCCATATCAAGCGTCACATCAAAACTCTCGAAGAAAAAGAAGTAGCGCTTGCCATCGATCGTCTGATAGTGGGCATCTGCGGCAGGAAAGGATGCATCGAGCGTGATGGTGGCATAGTCGGTAGCCACGCCATCACCATTGTAGTCCACGGCTACAGTATTGCCTTTGTTGTTCATCAGCCTATAGCGCAGCGTTTTGGTCTCGTTGGGCGCCGTCATGCCGTAGAGGCGGCACATCTGGTCAAAGTCCGACCGCGCCTTCAGGGTGACAGGGCCAGTGCCACAATATTGTGATTGCTGGATCAGTTCTACCGTGGCGGTCTTCATATAGATACGTATATCGTCGATGGCATAGTCGGCGCCGCGCGTGCTCTTGCAGAAGTTGTCGATAGAGACACGATAGTGCGAATAGTCCACATTCATCACACTGTGTTGTAGCACAATCTCTGAGTAGACTTGTCGCCATTGTCCCAACAGCACGTTTCCACTGGTATCCAGCACTTTCACGGTTTCGGACATGGTGGAGTGCAGCAAGGTTTCTTCGCCAGTGGTGCCATCTACCCCATAAATCTTGAACATCACCTGGGGTTTCTCTATAGCGGCAGTGATATCGGCGATCCATGCCGTGAATACGATATTGGTACCGGCGCATAGCTGCGTATTGACATCTACCGATACCAATGGGCGCGACTCGTCCGAAGCGTCGGTGTACATGAAGTAGCCATATTTATTGCCCCCGCTGTACTCGTAGGCCCGATCGAAGAAGGGTTCGGTGGGGTGCCAGTACCAGCGATAACCCTGTTCGGTATTTGAAACTCCGTCCAGACGCGCCGATTTATACAAACCGAACTCGCCATGCACGGGGCTGTATTTTTCGGCAAAAGTATAGACCACATTGCCTGGAACGGGGTTTTGTGTCTTGTAATCGGCCAACGATGGATAGATAAAACCATAGAAGGTATTGTCTATATTGTCTGGATACTGACGCATGTTGTTTGCGGTAGTCGGATAGCTATAATCGTACTTCGTGCGACTGGCATCCAGGTTATCGAAGTTGATCTCGGCAGCCAGTGTATAGGTATAGTCCAGATAGTCGATGGTGCGTTTGCGATACTGTGGGTCTTGTAGCTGGAGTTGCGACAACACGGGCAGATCGGGCAAGAAGGTACAAATATGATAGGCCACAGGAGCTATACGTGTATGCTTGTCCCATAATGCCCGGATTTCATAATCCACAGATGTATTGATAATATAGCTTTCGGTCTTGTTAGACAAGTAAGCATACACCTCGAACTCATCGTCATAACCCACACCCGGCAGATCGGATTTCTTGAACGGGAACAGACGGGCAGCTGTCACGTCATTGTTGGAGTAGGCATAGATGAGACTTCCGTTGTGCACCACAAACCACAATATGGATTGTCCTTGGCGCAGGGTGGTGCTTGCCTTGCTTTTATCCGTGTCGTTGATGTCGCTTTGTTTAAGGGCATAGTAATAGTAATCGCCCGGGAAGCGGATATCTGTGCGAAGCGAAAACTCGGTATCATCTCCATTGCAGTTGAAAGTGACATGCCCATTGTTCTCGTAAAACTGTCGGTTGCCCACATCCGTCTTGTCGAGCAGCTCCTGTGCCTGCTCCGCAGCCGGACGAATGTTGAACAGATAGCGGATAGACAAGGTGGGTTCGGTGAAATGGGTTGCGCTAATCTCATAGTCGTGATAATCGCTGACGTCGCAGGCTATCACAGCGCCCGTGAACCCGGTGGATGGTGCCTTATAGTTGATGACACCCACATCGCTTTTCACTTGCAGCTGTGTGGAGTTGATGGCTGTGTAGCCATAGCTCAGTTTATTGAGCGTGGTACTGCTATTGTGGCGTGAGGTGTTTGCCGAGAGACTGTTTGTATTATAGTCGAACCAGCGGTAATAGGCATGTGGCTCGCAATCGGAGCCATAAGAGTTTTGGATGGACCCGTCGCTTTTCACCAGATACTCGAAAGGGAGCACCAGCTTGACGGTGTTGCCTGGTTCTACAGATATATTGTACTTCCATTGACGCGTTTTTTGCATATTGTTTCCATTCACTGTCTCTATCATATCGGTGTCATAGATGGTGCCACCTGGACGAAAGTTGTGGCGAAATGTCAGATCAGAGAAATTTTTGGTGGCGAAGTTCACCACCGCTTTCAGCGTAGTAGGTTCTTTCGTCAGACTGCCGTTATTGCTACCAGCTTGTACACCCGAGAGATTGTTGGTGAGCACGCATACTACTTTATAGTCTTTCCAGCTCAGCGAGGAATTATTCTTATGAAGGCGCATGCCATATATATTGGCAAAGGTAGCCGAAGTGCCCCAGTCTATCCAGCCTGTGTTGGCATGGGGATAGTAATACACAAAGCCCTGAAGATAGGTGGTGTAACGAGTTTCGTTGTTGAGGGCCTCAAAACGCCAGCTGTTTGTATTGGGAAAGGTTTGTATCGTTTCTTGCCCATCGTTAGTCACGATATACCATCGTATATATACGTTTTGGCAAAACGTCTTTTCGTCGGCAATGCCCCACTCCTGCATCAGCAGGGGCACCTGATCGGCAATGGAGAATACCCGTGAACTTGTGGACTCATCTTCCAGCAGCTGACTCACATCGTAGGAGGTAGCAGTGGCAGTAGAGCCCACTGTGATGGAGTTCTGCGCCTGGAGGGCATCGCTCAAACATCCAGCCATAAACAGCAAGATGGTTACTAATAGAGATTTATAGCAATATAAGATTCGACCTATATACATATATCCAGCGTTTTTCAGTAAAAAGAAATAATGAGTGTCTTAAAAAGAGACAATCGGTAAACTTTTACAAATTTGCCACATTAATTAAGCAATAACAACCTTTGAGCGGTTTATAGCGCGGTTTTGTATCGGCAACGTTTGCAGAATCGACACATCTCAAAGAAATCAGATTACTGACTATTTTTTCAACAATCTATACATCTATCTCGTTTAATATCAATATATTTGTTAA
>CAMTPC010000022.1 GCA_947074295.1 uncultured Bacteroides sp.
TTGATAAATGTGTTGTTAAAGCACTGGCTAAGCGTAGCCGGTGCTTTAATATTTTTTATCTATGCGGCAATCTGTGCAAAAGCATGCATTGGGAGTAGGGCATTGTTTTACACACTGTGTGACACTTATCTACCTAGTGGCTAGGGTTGGTCACGTCAGGAAGCAGCCTTCATCTGTATATTAATTTTTCCGAAGATAAAAAATGGCAAAAAAAATCCCTGTATAGAGGTTGTGCTCTATTACAGGGAGTTGTTGTCTTTTAGTATAGCTTATCGCCAATCTCTTACTTCTTTATATCAAATAGATAAGTGATTTTGGCTGTGATCACATTGTGGGCCGATCGAGAGAAATAATCCTTCTTCGCATTCTTATAAAAGTCGGCCAAACCGAAGTAGTAGCGGCCCTCGATAAGGAAATGCCCTGCTTTGCGCGTACGTATTTCCAGACCCGCTCCGCCGGCTATACCATAATCAAACTTGTTCTCGATGGGTTTCCCATATTCTTCCGAGGCTAGCTGTTCACTGCTCAATCCGAAATGCGATTCGGAATCGGAAATCAGATAGCCTATCTGTGGCCCTAGGTTGATAAAGAACTGGGCGCCTACATCGCGACCGAAAGCCAAGTGAGCCAAGAAGGGGAGTTCTATGTAGTTCATCTTGCGCGTATAGCCTACTGTGTTGATTTGGTTGCCATCTGCATCTTCGAACTTCTTGTCCCATCCTCGTTGCGAATAATTCAGTTCTATCTGCAACCCACAAATCATCGCGAAATATTTTTCGGAGATATAGCGGGCAGTCAAACCGATGTTTGGTCCAAGCAGGCCTTGTTGCTTCACGCGGTGCCTTTCAAAGCTCACAGTGGCATAGTTGGCGCCACCGTTGATACCCACCGCTAGGTTGTAGCGTTGCTCGCCCATTTGTGCATGTGCGGCTACAGCAGTTATCAGTAGCAGTAGACCGGTGATATAGAGTCGAATCAATTTCATATATTATTCGAAGTCGAGCTTGATAAGTTCATAATTCTTGCTGAAACGCACAAAGAACACTTTCTTGTTGATGAAGCCTCCCCAGTTGTTCACACGTTGGAAGTTGAATCCTGTCTGGATGGGGCGCACATTCATCTTCGATACATTGTTATCAAAATCAGATCCATAGAGTGACAGACCTTTCAAGAAGAAGAAAGCTGTGTCATACCCCAGCATCGCATACTTAGGATAACTGTTCTCCATATCTTTGGCATACCATTTGTGATAGTTGTTAGTGAACTCGATGGCTGCTGGCAGTAGGTTGTTGGTATAGAATGACGAATAGAAATACGTATCTAGTTCAAAGAAGCTATCCAAGTGATCCTTCGTATAGGTTTGCCATTCGGGATAACCAAACAGGTGAATGTTCATTTCTGGATTTTCGCGCACCAATAGTTGCAAGTGAGGTAAGATGCGAATCAAAGTCACATCGCTACCCGAAGTAGGGATAAAGATATTTTCTTTACCATCGACTAATGCGCCTTTAAGGCCTTCGACAGAGGCTGTTTCGGGCAATGCACGATAAGGAATATTGTTTTGTTTCAGTTCTAGCTTTAGCCCATCGATAAAGCTCATTTTGTTTTTTCCTGCTTCGCCAGCATCTAGGAAGATGACATTAGCATTTGGGAATTGCTTTATGAAGTGGCTATAAACCTCCGAGTAGAGATACGATTGAGGTGTATTGATCTGATAGACTTGTGGGTTGGTGAATACTTCATCTTCGCGAGAGGAGAAAGGAATCACCAAGTTTATATTGTTGGCCTTAGCAAAAGCAGCCAGCTTTTTGGTATGTATCGATTGGGCAGGACCGAAAATAACATTCATCTGTTTCATTTCGCTCTTTCTCAAGATTGATTCCAATGAAGCAGTGGTCTCGTCACAGTTGAAGACGTTAAGATCGATAGATACACCCGAACGTTTCAAGCTATCGATAGCGATAAGAAAACCTTCATAATACTCCACCATGCGTTTGTCTTGCTGGAAAGGCAGTAGAAGGGCAGCTTTTATCGTGTTATATTTCTCTGCTTTGGGGCGATTGGCCTTGAACAACTCATTGTTGCTAGGACTGCCACTGCTTGAAGTGGCTCCTGTTGTGGGCTTCGTAGAAGGTTGTGGATAGGGGATGCATACAAATTTGCCACGCTTCAAGCCATCCTTCAATTCGGGATTGGCGGCAAGAAGCTCCTCTTCCGATATGCCATATTCGCGGCTGATGCTGAAGATGGTCTCTTTGCGAGCCACCTTGTGCATAGTCTTACATGGCGAAATGGGATTGGTCTGTGCAGTGGTAGTTGTAGTGCTGGTTGTGGTAGTTTCTACGGGTTGTGGGGCAGGGATGCGCACCACCTCGCCACTTTTGAAATTCTCGGCCGACAAGCCAGGATTGGCTTCACAAATCTCTTTTACGCTAACGCCGTAAAGTGTGGATAGACGGTAAAGGGTTTCGCCAGGTAGTATCGTGTGAAACTGTTCTTGCAACTTCTCGCCTTGTGTGGTTTGTGCATTAGGAATACGGAGCTGTGCGCCCGCTTTGATTCTGTCTTCCGAACCGGGATTGGCTTTGATGATAGCATCTATAGGTACATTGTACATGCTAGCGATAGAGTACAGGCTTTGTCCTTTTTCTACAGTATGAAGAAAATACGAATCATTGGCCTGAGCGCTGATTCGGGTGAAAGCCGTTCCGGCAATAAAAAAGAATATAATCAGTTGTTTTACAATCGGTTTCATTAAAGATTGTTCTAAAAGATTTACTTACTAAGGGCGCAAAGGTACTAAAAGCAACCTAAATATTCACACTATTTGGGTTAAGAAATTTAATATTCTTTCCCCCGAAACGTTATTATTCAAGGGGAAACATTAATTTTGCAGTTATTATGCAGATACAAAAATATATATATATTGTATGCTCTTTTTTGGTGCTTTCGGTGGGTGTTGCTCATGCGCAATTGGACCCCATCGCTACACTGATTCAAGAGAATGGCGCTGTGCCCGATGAGCCATTTCAGATGTCGGCGGGCGACACTTATACGGGATCGGCACCCCTAGAATTCTATTTTTCAGCGAATATGCCCAATGAAGAAGGCATTCAGCTTCGCTTCGAGTGGAATTTCTCTGAAAGTGCCGACTTTTCGACTATCTTTCTGACTCGATTTGATGAAGAAACGACCTATACATTCGATAAAGCGGGCTCGTTTTTTGTGCGGCTACAAGTGACCAATGTGGATGACGAAACAAGTGATGTGTCTGAAACGTTTGTTATACAGGTGACGGAATCGGAACTGAGAATACCCAATGCTTTCTCGCCCAATGGCGATGGCATCAACGATATATTTCAGGTTACCTACAAATCTCTGGTGAAGTTTGACGCCACTGTCTTTAATAGATGGGGGCAGAAGCTGTATCATTGGAATCTAGCCAACATAGACCAAGGCTGGGATGGCACTGCCCACGGTAAGCAGGTGCCGGCTGGAGTCTATTACATTGTAGTAAAGGCGCTTGGCGCTGACGGGGTGGTGTACAACCACCGAGGAGATATAAACATTTTGAGGTGATTTTTTTCAATAGGATATGCAAGATAAAGAAACCATAAATGTGTACGGAGCGCGTGTACACAATCTAAAAAATATTGATGTGGAGATTCCACGTGACAGCCTGACGGTGATTACCGGACTTAGCGGCAGCGGGAAATCTTCATTAGCTTTTGATACCATTTTTGCTGAAGGCCAGCGCCGCTATATCGAGACTTTCTCGGCTTATGCGCGCAACTTCCTGGGCAATATGGAGCGTCCGGATGTGGACAAGATTACGGGTCTGAGCCCGGTGATCTCCATCGAGCAAAAGACGACCAACAAGAACCCACGCTCTACGGTGGGTACCACTACCGAGATTTACGACTACCTGCGTCTGCTCTACGCTCGTGCGGGAGTGGCCTATTCTTATCTGTCGGGCGAGCCGATGGTGAAGTACACCGAAGAGCAAGTGCTCGACCTGATCATGAATGATTATAGGGGTAGAAAGATCATGATGCTGGCACCGCTAGTGCGCACACGCAAAGGACATTACAAGGAATTGTTCGAGCAAATTCGCAAGAAGGGTTATCTCTATGTTCGTGTAGATGGCGAGGTGCGCGAAATCACGCATGGCATGAAGCTGGACCGCTACAAAAACCATGATATTGAGGTGGTGATAGACAAGATGGTGGTGAGCGAGAAAGATGACAAGCGCCTAAAGCAAAGTGTGGCTACTGCCATGCGTCAAGGCGACGGACTGTTGCTGATTCTCGACTCTGAAACCAATGAAGTACGCCACTACAGTAAGCGGTTGATGGACCCCGCTACAGGTTTGTCTTATCGAGAGCCAGCACCCCACAACTTCTCATTCAATTCGCCACAAGGCGCTTGTCCACGTTGCAAGGGCTTGGGAGTGGTCAATCTGATTGACATTGACAAGGTGATTCCAGATCGTTCACTCTCTGTGTACGAAGGGGGAATAGCACCGCTTGGAAAATTCAAAAATACAATGATCTTTTGGCAGATAGGTGCCCTGCTCGAAAAGTGGGATGCTACGCTAAAAACACCTTTGGCGAAGCTGCCCGAAGAGGCAATCGATGAGATACTATATGGAGCTGATGAACGCATAAAGCTGAAAAGCAGTGTGATACAGGCTTCGTCCGACTATTTTGTGACCTACGAAGGGGTGGTGAAATACATCCAGATGTTGCAAGAGAAAGACGCATCGGCCACAGCGCAGAAATGGGCAGAACAGTTTGCCAAAACGGCTGAATGTCCGGAGTGTCATGGCGCCAAGCTAAATCGCGAAGCTTTGAGCTTCCGCATCGGCGATAAGACCATCAATCAGTTGGCCGATATGGATATCAGTGAACTTTACGTGTGGTTGGAGCATGTGGAAGACCAACTTTCGGACAAGCAACGCCGCATTGCGGTGGAGATCTTGAAAGAGATCCGTACCCGTCTGAAGTTCTTGCTCGATGTGGGTTTGGATTATCTTTCGCTCAATCGTAGCTCGGCTACTCTGTCAGGTGGCGAGAGTCAACGTATTCGTCTGGCTACACAGATCGGCTCGCAGTTGGTCAATGTGCTCTATATCTTGGATGAGCCTAGTATCGGCTTGCATCAGCGCGACAATGTGCGCCTGATCAACTCCTTGAAAGAGCTTCGCGACCTGGGCAACTCGGTCATAGTGGTGGAACATGATAAGGATATGATGATGGCAGCCGACTATGTGGTAGATATGGGGCCAAAGGCTGGTCGTAAGGGTGGAGAAGTGGTGTTTGCGGGTACTCCCCAGAAGATGCTAGAAACATCGACCATGACTTCGCAATATCTCAACGGCGAGATGCAGATAGAGGTGCCCGAGGAACGCAGAGCCGGAAGCGGTAAGTCGTTGAAACTGATCGGCGCTTCGGGCAACAATTTAAAGGATGTGGATGTGGAATTCCCGTTGGGTAAGCTGATCTGTGTGACCGGTGTGTCGGGCAGTGGAAAGTCGACTCTGATCAACGAAACCCTGCAGCCCATCTTGTCGCAGAAGTTCTATCGCTCGCTGCAAGACCCATTGCCCTATAAAGCCATCGAAGGGTTGGAAAATATAGATAAGGTGGTCAATGTGGATCAATCACCATTGGGGCGAACACCCCGTTCGAATCCCGCAACCTATACAGGTGTGTTTACTGATATTCGCAACTTGTTTGTGGACCTTCCCGAAGCGAAGATTCGTGGATACAAGCCCGGTCGTTTCTCTTTTAACGTGAAAGGTGGTCGCTGCGAGACCTGTTCAGGCAATGGCTATAAGACCATTGAGATGAATTTCCTTCCCGATGTGTATGTGCCCTGCGAGGCTTGTCATGGCAAACGCTACAACCGCGAGACGCTAGAGGTGCGCTTTAAGGGTAAGTCCATAGCCGATGTGCTCGATATGACCATTAATCGTGCGGTGGAGTTCTTCGAGAACGTGCCGCAAATCTTAAATAAAATAAAAGTTTTACAAGATGTAGGATTGGGTTATATCAAGCTGGGACAGTCATCTACCACGTTGTCGGGTGGCGAAAGCCAACGTGTGAAGCTTGCCACTGAACTCTCTAAACGAGACACGGGCAAAACTCTCTACATACTTGACGAACCTACCACCGGCTTGCATTTTGAAGATATACGTGTGCTGCTCAATGTGCTTAACAGATTGGTAGACAAAGGTAATACTGTTATCGTCATCGAGCACAACCTCGATGTGATCAAGAAGGCTGACTACGTCATAGACATGGGACCCGAAGGGGGTAAAGGTGGTGGTGTGCTACTGAGTTGTGGTACCCCCGAAGAGGTGGCGCAGTGTGACAAGGGATATACCCCTATTTATCTGCGCGAGGAGCTGAATCTTAAATGATTTCTAACCGAATCTGTAAACAGTCGTTATCGTTTTTGATTAAATTGTATTATCTTTGTACACTCTTTTTAAACAATAGCTTTTAATTAAATAGAATGAAGCATATTCGCAATTTCTGCATTATTGCACATATTGACCATGGCAAGTCAACCCTTGCCGATCGTTTGTTGGAGTTTACTAAAACTATTCAGGTGACATCGGGACAGATGCTCGATGACATGGATCTGGAAAAGGAACGTGGTATCACTATCAAGAGCCACGCCATCCAGATGGAATATAGCTATAAGGGCGAGACTTATGTGCTCAACCTTATTGACACTCCAGGACACGTGGATTTCTCTTATGAAGTGTCGCGCTCCATCGCTGCGTGCGAAGGTGCTTTGCTCATAGTAGATGCCTCGCAAGGCGTGCAGGCACAGACCATCTCCAATCTATACATGGCTTTGGAACACGATCTGGAGATCATCCCCATCATCAACAAATGCGACATGGCAAGCGCCATGCCCGAGGAAGTGGAGGATGAGATTATCGAGCTATTGGGCTGCAAACGAGATGAAATCATCCGTGCATCGGGCAAGACCGGCATGGGTGTAGAAGATATATTGGCCGCTGTGGTAGAGCGCGTACCTGCACCTACTGGCGACCCCGAAGCACCTCTCCAAGCACTGATCTTTGACTCGGTGTTCAACTCATTCCGCGGTATCATCGCTTATTTCAAGATTGAAAACGGAACCATCCGTAAAGGCGATAAGGTGAAGTTTTTCAATACCGGCAAGGAGTATATGGCCGACGAAATCGGTGTGTTGAAAATGGATATGGTGCCTCGCAACCAACTGAGTACTGGCGATGTGGGGTACATCATCTCGGGTATCAAGAGCTCGAAAGAAGTGAAGGTGGGAGATACCATTACGCATATTTCTCGTCCTTGTGCCTCGGCTATCGATGGTTTTGAAGAGGTGAAACCAATGGTATTTGCCGGACTTTATCCTATCGATGCAGAAGATTATGAAAATCTTCGCTCATCATTGGAGAAGCTTCAGCTTAATGACGCTTCATTGACTTTCCAGCCCGAATCATCACTGGCATTAGGTTTTGGCTTCCGCTGTGGCTTCTTGGGACTACTCCACATGGAAATCGTGCAAGAGCGTCTCGACCGCGAGTTTGATATGAACGTGATCACTACAGTGCCCAACGTGTCCTATCTGATTTACGATAAACAAGGTGAGGTGAAGGAAGTGCACAACCCTGGTGGTATGCCCGACCCGACACTGATCGACCATATCGAAGAGCCTTATATCAAGGCATCTGTCATCACCACCACTGATTATATCGGTCCTATCATGACACTGTGTCTAGGAAAGCGTGGTGAGCTGCTGAAGCAAGAATACATCTCGGGAAACCGTGTGGAGATCTTCTACAGCATGCCTCTGGGCGAAATCGTTATTGACTTCTACGACAAATTGAAAAGTATATCGAAAGGCTACGCCTCATTCGACTACCATCAAGAAGGTTTCCGCACCTCTAAACTGGTGAAACTGGATATCCTGCTCAATGGTGAGTCTGTAGACGCCCTTTCTACCTTGACACACTTTGACAATGCTACCGACATGGGGCGTCGCATGTGCGAAAAACTGAAAGAACTGATCCCACGCCAGCAATTTGATATTGCGATCCAAGCGGCTATCGGTTCGAAGATTATCTCGCGCGAAACCATCAAGGCCTTGCGTAAGGATGTGACTGCCAAATGTTATGGTGGTGACGTGAGTCGTAAGCGCAAGCTTCTGGAAAAGCAGAAGAAAGGTAAGAAACGGATGAAGCAGATCGGTAGTGTGGAAGTGCCTCAGAAAGCATTCCTTGCCGTGCTTAAATTGGATTAATACACTTAACGTAAAGATAACAGAGAGAGTGGCAGAATTTAGACTTTTCGTGCCACTTCTTTCTGTAAAAACACAAATACTAATAACCTAACTATTTACTTTTGAATGGAGACGCATATACTTGCTAAACCATTGTCACCTTAAAAACCATACATTAAATGAGAAAAGTTCTATTGTTTTCGGTTTTCCTAATTTTAGGATTAATTGTTTCGCAGGTCATACCGGCCGAAGGGACGTTAAAGACCGTGTCCAACACGTTGCTTTACATCTGCCTTGGGTTCATCATGATCAATGTGGGAAGAGAGTTTGAATTAGATAAGAAGCGCTGGAAAAGCTATGCGGCCGATTATTTTATCGCCATGGCTACAGCTGCAGTGCCCTGGATACTCATCGCGCTTTATTATATCTATATTCTTCTTCCGCCCGAATATTGGGACAGTTGGGAAGCCTGGAAAGAGAACTTATTGCTCAGCCGTTTTGCGGCGCCCACCTCGGCAGGTATATTGTTTACCATGCTGGCTGCCTTGGGATTGAAATCGAGCTGGATGTACAAGAAGATTCAGGTATTAGCTATCTTCGACGACTTGGACACCATCTTGCTGATGATCCCCTTGCAGATCATGATGATCGGGCTGCGCTGGCAACTTATTGTGATTATCATCGTTGTTTTCTTCTTACTTTGGATAGGATGGAAGCAACTAAGTAAATATAGTTTCAGACAAGACTGGATTGCCATCCTGATCTACTCGACGATTATATTCGTCATTTGTCAGGGGGTATACATGATTACCAAGAACTACTATGGCGACGAGGGTAGTATCCATATAGAGATATTGCTGCCCGCATTTGTCCTGGGTATGATCATGAAACACAAGGAAAGCCACTCGCCAGTGGAAGAGAAGGTGTCAACGTTCATCTCTTTCCTTTTCATGTTCTTGGTGGGTATGGCTATGCCACATTTCATTGGCATGAGTCCTGTCGAATCACACGAAGGTACGTTATCGATTACCGGCGAACAGCCAATGATGCCATGGGCAGTGATTGCTTATCATGTTGTCATCGTGTCGATACTTTCAAATATAGGCAAGCTTTGTCCGGTATTTTTCTACCGCGATCGCAAGCTTAGCGAACGTCTTGCCCTTTCCATTGGTATGTTTACCCGTGGTGAGGTAGGCGCAGGAGTGATATTTATCGCTTTGGGCTACAACCTTGGAGGTCCCGCCCTGATTATTTCTGTGCTGACCATAGTGCTCAACCTCATTCTGACCGGCGTCTTTGTACTCTGGGTGAAGAATCTGGCACTTCGCACCTATGGCCCTGCTGTGAAGTAGTGGTTAGAGTTTTTTAAATTAACATGATATGACTATTTTTCGTTCACTGAGACACATTTCGTCGTTAAACATCATGGCGAGTCTCTTACTCTTTGTGACAGCGATTGCAGCTGCCATCATCGCCAATTCATCATTGGCTCCTGCTTATCAGCAGTTTTTATCGCACGAGTTACATCTGCGTATCGGTAGTTTCAACTTATTGTCACACGGAGGGCACAACCTCACGATGCTAGAGTTTATCAATGACGGTCTGATGACCATCTTCTTCTTGCTCGTAGGTCTCGAAATTAAACGAGAAGTGCTAGTGGGCGAATTATCTTCTTTCCGCAAGGCTATCTTGCCATTTATTGCGGCTTGTGGCGGGATGATTCTTCCTGTGCTGATATTTGCCATGATTTGTCATCCCGGTTCGGAAGCCGGTGCTGGTTTGGCCATACCTATGGCTACCGACATTGCCTTCTCGCTGGGTGTGTTGAGCCTTTTGGGCAAACGAGTTCCCATCGCTCTCAAAATCTTCCTCACGGCTTTTGCTGTGGTCGATGATATCGGTGGTATCTTGGTTATCGCTATCTTCTACAGCGGGCATGTGTCTTATGGTTATCTTATCGCAGCTGCAATCTTATTGTTATGCGTTTGGGGCTTTGGGAAGTATGGTGCCAACAACAAATTGTTCTATCTAGTGTTTGGTGTCATCATTTGGTATCTATTCCTACAGTCGGGCATTCATAGTACTATTGCTGGTGTATTGTTGGCATTTGTCATTCCAGCTAAGCCACAACTCAATGTAGGTAAGTATGTGGCACGTATGCGCCGTGTATTGAAGGATTTTCCCGTGTTGCCCGAGCAAGAAAGCATTATCCTCACCAACGAACAAATCGCGCAGCTGAAGCGTCTAGAATCAGCTTCAGACCGTGTGATCAGTCCACTGCAATCTTTGGAGGATAACCTTCATGGCTTAGTCAACTACATCATCCTTCCACTCTTTGCATTTGTCAATGCCGGTGTAGTTTTCAGCGGTGGCGATGGTGAAGTAGTAGGAGCAGTGACTATTGCTGTTGCAGCTGGTCTGTTATTTGGTAAGTTCATTGGTATCTACCTTTTCACATGGGGAGCCATCAAGTTTGGCATCGCACCAATGCCTTCGGGTATGAACTGGCACAACTTGGCAGGTATATGCTTGCTGGGTGGTATCGGCTTTACCGTATCACTCTTCATTGCTAACTTGTCATTTGGTACTAGCAATCTTGAATTGCTCAATCAAGCCAAGTTCGGTGTATTGTCGGGTACCTTCTTAGCGGGAGTTTTTGGTTTCTTTGTTTTGAACATGGTATTGCCAAAGAAAGCATCCTCCAATTAAAGTTTTGCTTTAGCAGAAATATGCATATATAAAAGCCACGCGGCTATCGTCCAAATAGGGATGATAGCCGCGTGGCTTCTTTATAATCAGTCTCATGACTGTCTTATCACAGTTCGTTGAACACAATGGTTTTCTTATCCATATATTTAGGAAAGCGGTATTTGGGGACGCCCAATGCCATGCCAGCAAACACTTTCCCTTCGATGCCCAATATCTGGCTTAGCCGGTCGGCACTACTTTGCGCATCAGCTGCCAGCACAAAGCCTGTATAGAACTGGCCTATACCCAGCGATTCAGCCATTAAAGAGGCATTTTGATAGGCTAGATTGGTATCCATTGGCCCGAATCGGCTCTTCTTGGGTGCATGAATGAAAATCAATGCAGTGGCACCTCTCAAGATGCCGTCATAGCCCTGTTCATAGCCTTTTAGCAGCTTTTTGAAGGCTGGCACATATCTATAAGCATCGGGCATGATGCGCTTTAATAGCGGCTTCAACAGTGGATTCTGCAGTTTCTGCAGAGCCGATGCAAAAGTGTCAAGCGTGAACTCGGTGATTTCCTTAATCTTTTCGGGTGATGTGACCAGGGTAAAGGCTACCTTCTGCATATTAGAAGCAGTAGGTGCCCGATGAGCCGCTTCCAATATTCGCATCAACTGCTCGCGTTGTATGGGTTTGGTGGAAAAGGCGCGGGTAGAGCGGCGGTACTTTATAAGTAGCTCAACAGCGTCTGGCGCTGGCAGTTCGTTGCGATCTACCTGATGCAGTGTTTCAGCAGGAAAGTCTTGATGGATCAGCGCGTTGGTGGGACAGATAGCAACGCACTGTCCGCAGGTGATGCAAGTATCAATATCTTCTATAAAAATGCTCTTGTTGCTCTCGTCTTGTCGGAGGATAGCCGATGGACAAACCTCGGCACAATGCCCGCATTTAATACAGGTCTGGGGGTTAATCTGTATCTTTTCCATATTATTAAGTTGATTATTCGGTTTATAGTGGTTGTAGCTAAAATAAAACAAAAACCCTGCGAATGACTATATGCGATAAAACAAAAGCTATATTCGCGGATTTTGTTGAAGGAATATCTATCAATAAGACAGAATCTCGTTTCCTGTCTCTGTGATCAGAATCATGTTCTCCCATTGTGCCGAAGGCTTATCATCATCGGTATACACCGTCCAACCGTCTTCGTCATCGACATAGACTTCGTGTGTTCCCATATTGATCATCGGCTCGATGGTGAAGGTCATTCCAGGTACTATCATCATGCCCGTGCCTTTGCGACCGAAGTGTTCTACATTAGGCTCTTCATGAAACTTCAGTCCGACGCCATGTCCGCATAGATCGCGCACCACGCTATAGCCATTCTTCTCGGCATGTTGTTGGATTGCTGCACCTACATCCCCCAGGCGTGCCCATGGTTGTGCGGCAGCCACACCCAGTTCCAGACATTCTTTGGTGACTTGCACCAGTCGGCGTTTCTCTTCGCTCACATCGCCTATCATGAACATGCGCGAGGCATCCGAAAAATAACCATCAAGTATTGTAGAAACATCCACATTTATGATATCGCCGCTACGCAATATACGTCCTTCGGATGGGATGCCATGACACACCACCTCGTTGATGCTGGTACATACGCTTTTGGGAAAGCCTTCGTAGTTGAGTGGAGCAGGGATAGCGCCATGGTCTGTTGTAAAGTCATAAACCATCTTATCTATTTGCGCTGTGGTGATGCCCTCGTGGATATTTGCAGCGATATAGTCGAGCAGGGCGGTATTGATTTTTGCGCTTTTACGGATACCCTCAATCTGTTCGGGGGTGCGCAACACTTTTCGTGGGGGGAGTTTTATCTTTTCCTTGCGGTAGCGTTGAATCCGTTGTTCAATCTCGTCCGAGTAGGAAGGTGGGGTGAAACGAGCACCCGAAATTATTTTTTTCATAAGCTCAAGCATAATGTTTCTTTGAATCTTCCCACAAAGATACGATAAACTTTGTGGGAACACCCAAAAAAGAAGCACTAAACTTAGCGTATCAGTGTGGCATTGCTATCATTGAAAAGATCCTCGCCCAAAGCGTTGAGCTGATTGCCAGTGGCACGTACCCCTGCGAGACGTGTGCAGCCCATGAATGCACCATAGTCAATGGCATTCATCGATGCTGGCAACACCAGTTCGCCCGCCAGACGGCTACAATTGCTGAAACAACGTTCGCCTATCACCTTCAGGCCTTGTGGCAGGCTGACATGTAGCAGATACTTCTTGTGCGAGAAAGTGAATGGTGGGATCACCGTGGCAGTGGTGTTTTGCATATCGATCGTCACCAGATTGGGCATATAGTCGCGTATCAGCTTAAAATCATTGCCATCCATCTTGCCTGTCACTGTCATGAAGTTGATATCTTTCGGGTGAAGCCCCATACGTTGAATTTCCGCTTCGAGCGAGCTATCAGCAGCCACATCGATGGTAGCCGTGCAAGGTTCGCTTTCCATGAATACAAACTCCTCCCAGCGTGGTTTCTGGCGATATTTGTCGCTGCTACCCTTTGGTACAAAGATGGCTGTTATTGTGTCGTTCAGCGCGCCCGGCTGTAGGTGTGGGGCTGCTGCTTTGTCTATCTGGCAGATTTCGAGGGCTGTACAGTCCAGGAAAGCATTATCTTCAATGTTGCGCACCTTTGATGGTAAGATCACTTTCTTCAGTGTTTTCTTGCCAACAGGCTTTCCGTTTTCTATCTTGCAGAAAGCGTAGGGTGGAATGTTTCCAGCCATATATACGTAAAACTTATCGGGATGTGTAGCTCCCTTGCCCGCATACGATTTGATGTTGACATCAGATAGATCGAGAACCTCCAATCGAATAAACTCGTCACGCAAATGCATGAAGTCTTGTGCATTGATACTACCCGTCAATTTGAGGTGTGTGATTTCGTTTGCCTCCTCCTCAGTCAGCTGAGTGATTAGTGTGCCAGGTTTTACAACCTGATACTCTTTGTTTACGTTTTGTGCATTTAAGCCAAAAGTTGCAAATTGTAAGAGGATAAGAAAAAAAAGCGTTGTTTTCATCGTTTTTTAATAGTTGTATTAGACAAATATATACGAATTTCGTTCGAGAATGCTTATTGTTTCCAATATTAAAACTTATTTTTGCAGCACTATTATATAATTAACACTTAATAAATATGATCGTTGATGCTACTATAAATTCCAAAAAGTATAAGATTCCTGCTATTTGGAGTATTCCTATTTATCTAGTTCTTATTTATGGAGTTCTCTTTTGCTTTCATGAAGTAGCATATACCTACTTCCGCAATTTATATGGCCTGACACTTTTTTCTCCTGCTCTCATCGTTATGGCAGTGTTAATCTGCACTGTTTTCATGATGTGCGTAGTTGACCGTAAACCTTTTCTGGATCTGGGCTTTGCTTGGAAAGGATACCAGAAAGATGTTTTCTTAGGATTTCTCACTGCTCTTTTCTTGTTAGGAGTTGGTATGGCTATCTGTCTGTTAACGAATAGTGTAGAAATTGTTTCTGTTGAGTGGCATCCAGGTGAACTTTCTTTGTATTTTTTATTTTTCATCCTGGTCGCTTTTACCGAAGAGATCGTCTTTCGTGGGTATATTCTCCGCAGAATGCTTGACACGCGCATGAATCATTGGTGCTCACTTCTGATTTCCTCTTTACTTTTTGCAACTATACATATTTCAAACGATGGTTTTAATTGGTTGGCTTTTATCAGCCTTTTAATGGCGGGAGTTATGCTTGGTGTATCTTATATTTATACGCGAAACCTATGGTTTCCTATCTCATTGCATCTTTTCTGGAATTGGATTCAAGGTCCCATTTTGGGCTTCGAGGTAAGTGGCATAATGCTCGATGGTTCGCTAATCAAACAAATGCGACCTGTGGATAATCTTATTAATGGCGGTGCATTTGGTTTCGAAGGCTCATTGCTTTGCATCATTTTAATAGTAATTGCCACATTTATGATAGGCTATTATTACAGAATGCAAAGAGATACACAGGCCGAAATAGAGAATACGTTGACATTACTTGAAAAAGAAGTGGATGAGGAATCGTCCAATTAATAATAATAAAGGCTATTAAATCAATATAGAGGTGTTTAGTAGGTACGTTTCGTTGGAATAGCACGATTTGATCCTTATTGACACTTGTATATTACAATCATTTATCAAACATGAATAGCAGCTTGATCGCTAATCAAAAGCCGTACAATCTTTCGGCTTTCTGGAGTATCTTGATTTATTTGCTTGCCTTCTTTATCATGCTTTCTATATTTGGGGGAATATATAGTGTGATAGGTGGCTCGGATATGGGAACTCTGAATAACATTCTAGTCAATCAGATATTGATGACTAGCAGTGTGTTGGTCATCACCATCTTTGCGATGCGTGTGATCGATAATAAGCCATGGCGCGTTTTGGGATATGCATGGCAAGACGGATGGATTAATATCGTACTAGGATTTCTCATCGCATTTCTGGTGATGACTACTGGGTTAGTCATTTGTACATTGACCAACTCTATCGAAATCAGTTCTATACAGTTTAATCCAGGAGGCTTATCCTTGAGTTTCATAACCTTTGTCATGGTTGCTTTCAATGAAGAGTTGATGTTTCGTGGCTACATCTTACGACGCTTGCTCGATACACGCCTCAATAAGTGGTGTGCTTTGTTCATATCATCCCTTCTTTTTGCGGGTATGCACGCCATCAACCCAAATTTCGGATGGCTCCCCTTTATAAACCTCATTATTGCTGGGGGCATGTTGGGCGTATCCTATTTGTACACACGCAATCTTTGGTATCCCATGGCACTCCATCTCTTTTGGAACTGGCTTCAGGGGCCTGTATTTGGTTTTGAAGTTAGTGGTTTGGAGTCTTTCAATACTATCATCACCCAAGTGCGTCCTGTAAATAATCTTCTTAACGGTGGTTCTTTCGGGTTCGAAGGCTCTTTGCTCTGTACTATCCTGATGTTGTTAGCGACAACCGGAATAGGCTACTATTTCAAGCAGAAGAAAGAATTCAGTCGTGAGCTGGATTTGATGCTCGAAGCGATTGATGGAGAGCATCAAGAAGAGAACGTGAAAAGTGATGAATTGTCGCTTTAGCATTTGCCGACACATAAAAACCGAAGAAGTCCTTGCTATTATTATGGCAAGGACTTCTTCGGTTTTTAGTTGATTCATATCTTCACTAGCGAATCCATTGAGGAGCGTTGCAATGTGCTCCTCTTCTTAAAGTAAAGCTTTACTTAATCTTGGATAACGCCTTTCATTGTAAGCTGTATACGTTTTCTGTCTCTATCGATGCTCATCACCTGTACGCGCACTTGCTGATGAATCGAAACCACTTCTGATGGGTCCGAGATGAAGCGGTCGGCCATCTGTGATAGGTGTACCAACCCATTCTCTTTGATGCCTATATCCACGAAGGCGCCAAAGTTAGTGATGTTGCCCACAATGCCTGGTAGCTCCATGCCTTCGCGCAGATCATCAATGGTGCGTACGTTTCTGTCAAACTCGAACACCTTGATAGCCTTACGTGGATCTCGTCCGGGCTTCTCCAACTCCTGCATGATATCCTTTAATGTAGGAAGACCTACCGTGTCCGTGATATAGCGATTGATGTCAATCTTCTGTCTCAATTCTTTATCAGCTATCAGGTCGGCAACACTGCATCCCAGATCCTTTGCCATACGTTCCACGATGTGATAACTCTCTGGGTGAACCGCAGTGTTGTCCAGCGGATTCGTTGCACTAGGTATGCGTAGGAAGCCGGCACTCTGCTCGAAAGCTTTAGCCCCCATGCGTGCCACTTTCAGCAATTCCTTTCTTGAGGCAAAAGCACCATTGTCTGCTCGATAGTTCACGATGTTTTGGGCCAGTTGTGGTCCTAGCCCCGATATATACGTCAACAAATGGCTGCTAGCAGTATTTAGGTTCACACCCACCGAGTTCACACAGTTCTCTACCGTTTGGTCCAGCGCCTTCTTCAGTTTAGGCTGATCCACATCATGTTGGTACTGCCCCACACCGATCGATTTAGCATCTATCTTCACCAATTCGGCTAGCGGGTCCATCAGTCTGCGACCTATTGACACTGCGCCACGCACTGTCACGTCATATTCAGGGAACTCATCGCGGGCTATTTTTGATGCCGAGTAGATAGAAGCGCCCTGTTCGCTCACCACAAACACCTGCACTTGGCGGTCAAAGGCTTGGCTCGTCACGAAATATTCCGTTTCTCGGCTTGCTGTGCCGTTGCCTATCGCGATGGCCTCAATATTATAGGCTTCCACCATCTTGCGCAGTTTGGCAGATGCTTCTTTTATCTTATCCACAGGTGGGTGAGGGTAGATATTCTCATTGTGCAGCAGGTTGCCCTGTGCATCCAGGCACACCACCTTGCATCCCGTGCGAAACCCCGGGTCGATAGCCAAAACACGCTTCTGTCCCAGAGGCGATGCCAATAACAGCTGGCGTAGGTTCTCCGCAAAAACACGGATAGCTTCATCATCGGCCTTCTCCTTGCTGATCCCTGCAAACTCGGTCTCGATGGATGGTTTCAGCAGTCGTTTGTAGCCATCCTTCACTGCTTCGGCTATTTGTTGGGCACAGTCACCACGGCTACGCACGAACTGGCGGTCCAGGCGGTCCAGGCACACCTCGTCATCGGGCGATAGCGTCACCTTTACCAATCCTTCGGCCTCGGCGCGGCGTATTGCCAATAAGCGATGCGAAGTGCAACGTTTCAGCGGTTCCGAGAAGTCGAAATAGTCACGATACTTGGCTGCTTCCTCCTCTTTTCCCTTCACCACCTTAACGCTGATCACTGCCTCGCGGCTAAACTGGGTACGCACAGTGTGTCGAGCCCTCTCGTCCTCGTTCACCATCTCGGCTATGATGTCGCGGGCACCTTTCAGTGCATCTTCCTCGTCTTTCACGTCTCCTTTCACAAAGCTGTCTACTTTGCGATCAAAATCGCGGTCATTTTGCATCATCAGCCATAGTGCCAGAGGCTCCAGACCTTTTTGGCGAGCTGCTTCGGCACGTGTCTTGCGTTTCGGCTTGTAGGGCAGATAGATATCTTCCAGCTCCGTAGCGTCCCAAGAGTCATTGATGCGTTTCTCCAACTCGGGTGTCAGCTTCTCTTGCTCCGCTATGGTTTTTAGTATAGTCTCCTTGCGTTTAGCTATTTCGGTAAGCTTATCCCAATTCGTCTTTATCGCTTCTATTTGTACCTCATCAAGTCCGCCTGTTGCCTCCTTGCGATAGCGGCTGATGAAAGGAATAGTTGCCCCGTCTCCTAAGAGTTTCAATACGCTGGTCACCTGCGTGGGGCGAAGTCCGGTGGCCGTTGCGATCAATTTATCAATTATTTCCATGATATTTGTTCTAATAAGCAACAAATGTAGTCGATTCTTAGTATTCGGCCACTTACTTTTACTTATATTTGCAATGAAAACGGGATTACATTGATAGTTTGTTAAACAATCTTTATTTCAGATTGCTTCAATCCTCTAATTTCGGATGTCATCACAACTTAAAACTAAAACTATCTGTTTTTATAGTGATAACTTTGTCACATCATACATACAGATTCTCATTTTATAATTTATATGCGGACTCGATATAAACTTTTCCTTTTATCATTCGTCATGCTCTTTGGAGTTTTGACGTATGTTCAAGGCGCCATTCCCCAGAAGAGTATACTCATCATTTCTTCTTACAATCCTTCATCACGACAGACCTCTAGCACCATATCCGAGTTTATAGACAAATACCAAGAGATGGGTGGCACATACAATATAATGATAGAAAACATGAATTGTAAGAGCTTCACCGATGTGAATGAATGGGAGCGAATACTGAGGAATATCTTCGCCAAACATACCGAGAATCGCCCACCTTCCCTTATCATCCTATTGGGTCAGGAAGCATGGGCAACCTTCCTATCTTTGCCCGAAGCCTATAAGCCCCAATGTCCTATTATCGTGAGCATGGTGAGTCGCAACTTCATCTATCTGCCCAAGGATAATGAGCAAACCCAAACCTGGCATCCACGATCATGTGATTTCTTCGAAGAGGAAACAAAACTTGACAATATCATCACAGGCTATATGCACGATTATGATATCGATCAAAATATCGAGTTGATACTCGACTTCTATCCCGATACAGAAAACATCGTATTCCTATCCGACAACACCTATGGCGGCGTGTCCCTGCAATCACTCATGGTCAAAAAGATGCAGAATCATCCCGATCTGAATTTGATATTGATCGATGGACGACAGCACACGATCTACACCTTGGTGGATCTGCTGAAAGATATTCCCCAGAAATCGGTGTTGATGGTGGGCACATGGCGCGTAGATATGAACGATGGCTACTTCATGCCCAACGCCACCTATCTCATCATGGAAGCCAATCCCGACTTACCCGCTTTTACGCCCACCTCAGTAGCGCTGGGCCATTGGACCATCGGAGGGGTAATACCTGCCTACCGCCATTTGGGATATGAGATGGCGATCGAAGCCTATAATATACTCGACTGCGACAGTCTGTTCCAATCGCATATCCATCTGATAGAAAATCACTTAGTGCTGGACTATAATAAGATAAACAAGAAAGGTCTAGATCCAACTACACTGAACAAACCCTATACGATCGTCAATAAGCCTCCTACATTTTACGAGCTCTATCATCAACAGATCTGGTGGGTGCTTGTCATCATCATCTCGTTGACAGTAGCTTTGATTTTTGTGCTTTACTACTACTATCGCATGAAAATACTCAATAAGCGGTTAGCCATTTCCGAGGTCAACTTGCTCGAAGCCAAGAATGCCGCCGAGGAATCCAATCACTTGAAAAGTGCTTTCTTGGCCAATATGAGCCACGAGATACGCACTCCGCTCAATGCCATCGTAGGTTTCACTGATGTTATTGCGTCGGGCGAAGTACCTGCCGATGAAGTGATGGAATACAACACCATCATCAAGTCAAACTCGGATCTGCTGCTACGTCTCATCAACGACATCCTCGATATGTCTCGTTTAGAGTCTGGAAAGGTCATTTTGAACTATGAAAAGTGTGATGTAGTAGACTTGTGTCGCGAGGCACTGGCCACAGTCGATATATCCACCAAGACAGGCAATCAGTTTAAGTTCGATTGTCATTTGGAGCATTTCTTGCTCGATATAGACCCACAGCGTCTGAAGCAAGTCATCATCAATTTGCTATCCAATGCATCCAAGTTTACTAATCATGGCATCATCACTCTAGCCTTCTGGATAGATGAAGTGGCGCAAGAGGCTTGTTTCTCTGTTACAGATACTGGCTGTGGCATTCCTGCCGAGAAGCAAAACCATGTATTCCAGCGCTTTGAAAAGCTCAATGAGTATGCACAAGGCACAGGGTTGGGCTTGGCTATCTGTAAGCTGATAGTAGAAAAAGGAGGTGGTCGCATCTGGGTTGATCCGGCTTATACTACCGGAGCGCGTTTTGTGTTTACCATTCCGATTAATTCATCCCCGCAGTAGGGTAGAAGGCTAATGCACAGCTTATTATAGCCCTTTATTAGATTGAAAGAACAATTAATATACGATATATTTAAGAATGAAACGTTTTTATACAAGTTTGATTTTTCTTAGTTTGCTAGCGAGTACGATATTCGCCCAGAAGAGTCGCGTCCATCTCCGCATGATGCAAACCAGTGATATACACTCCAACTTCTTCCCAAAATCTGTAGACAATATACAGGGCAGCAATGGAGGTTTGTCGCGTGTATCCTCGCTGGTGAATGAGCGTCGCGAGACCTTTGGCGATAATCTTATCCTGATGGACAATGGTGACATACTGCAAGGACAACCCATTGCCTACTACTACAACTTTATCGATTCCGTTTCGCCCCATATCTGCGCCGAAGTCATGAACTATATGCGATTTGACATTGGCAACATCGGCAATCACGACATCGAAACAGGCCGTGGTGTGATGGAACGTTGGATAGAGCAATGTAACTTCCCCGTGCTGGGTGCCAATATCATCAATACGCAGACCAACGAACCGCTTTTGCTACCCTATGTGATGATAGAGCGCGATGGCGTGCGCGTAGCAGTCCTGGGTCTGGTGACGCCTGCTATTCCCGCCTGGCTGCACGAAGGGCTTTGGAAGGGGCTACGCTTTGATGACATGCAAGAAACCGCACAAAAATGGATGGATATCATCCGTACCACAGAGAATCCCGATGTAGTGATCGGACTATTTCATGCCGGACAAGAGCACGTACGCCTATTTGACGAATACAACGAGAATGCCTCACTCACAGTGGCGCGCGAGGTGCCAGGATTTGATGCCGTATTCTTCGGCCACGACCATCAAATCGACTCTAAGACGATTGTCAATAAAGCAGGACAGAGTGTCATTTTGCTAAATCCAGGTAATGATGGCAAGGTAGTAGCCGAGTTGGATATGACCTTTGAGATGAAAAATGGCAAGGTGGTCAATAAAACCTTGAATCCTCTCATCACCGATGCTACCACCTATCCTGTAGATGCCGACTATATGAAACATTTCGACGGGCAACGTGCTATCGTGGATGGATTCGTGAACAAGCGTATTGGCTACATCACCGATGATATCAGTACCCGCAAAGCCTTTTTTGGTCCTACCACATTCCTTGATCTCATTCATCAAGTGCAGCTCGATATAACGGGTGCCGACATATCGCTCACCGCACCATTGGTAATGAGGACGGTGATCAAGAAGGGCGATATCACCATAAACGATCTTTTCAATATCTATAAGTACGAGAATATGCTCTACATGATGAAGCTCACCGGACAAGAGATAAAAGACCTTCTGGAAGAATCCTACTACCTATGGACCAACCAGATGAAGAGTCCGGACGACCATCTAATCTTGCTTAAAGAGCCCACCGATGAGAATGAGACTCCACGTTTGGCCAACTTCTATTTCAATTTTGATTCGGCTTTTGGCATCTGCTATACGGTAGACGTGACCAAGCCTTATCGCGAGAAGATCCAGATCACCTCAATGGCAGACGGCACCCCTTTTGATTTGAACAAGACTTATAAAGTGGCCGTCAACTCCTATCGGGGCAATGGTGGGGGCGAGCTGTTGACACGTGGTGCCGGAATCTCGCAAGGCGAGTTGAAAAAACGTGTGATGTTTGCCACCGATCACGACCTGCGCTATTATCTGATGAAATATGTGCAGAAGCGCGACACCATCACGCCTCCTTATGATCATCAATGGCGATTCATCCCCGAAGAATGGGTAGAGCCTGCCGCCGAACGCGATTTTGAACTGCTTTATAAAAGTCAATATAAAATGTAATCCCCCTAAAGTCCTATGAGCGAACAACTGACATTGATCACCGGTAGCAAAACCGAGAAGTACGAAACCCTGTTGCCACAAATCAAAGCCCTCATTGCCGGCGAAGATGACCTCATCGCAAATCTGGCCAATGTGAGCGCTGCCCTGAAAGCGGCATTCGATTTCTTTTGGGTAGGGTTTTACTTAGTCAAGGACAAAGAACTGGTGCTGGGCCCCTTCCAAGGCTCCATCGCTTGCACCCGTATCGGGTACGGACGTGGCGTGTGTGGCACAGCTTGGCAAAAGGGCGAAGTAATACTGGTGCCCGATGTAGATGCATTTGCCGGCCATATAGCCTGTAGCTCCCAGTCGCGTTCAGAAATCGTATTGCCGATGCTGCGCAATGGCCAGGTATGGGGAGTGCTTGATATCGACAGCGACCAGCTAGACGATTTTGATGAGGTAGACCATAAATACCTTTCAGAGTTGGTACAGTGGTTATAATGATAAAGCATGGGATGCATTTAGCATCCCATTTCTTTTATGCGTTATACCTATAGGTAGGTAATTTAACTTAATTGTAATCTATAAATGTCATTTTCAGCCGAATAATCACTAACTTTGCCTTACTAAATCAATAAAACAGAGTGATTGTCGAATGAGACGTTTACAGACATTAATATCTATATTTCTATTCGCTTTATTTGCGGCTTATCAGATAAACACGACGCTGTTTATTCATAGCCACATGATAGGCGGTGTGAAGATAGTCCATTCGCATCCTTTCAATACACCTCATAGCCACACCACTGCCGAGTTGACTCTGATCAGTCAGCTGTCCGATTTCCATTCGTTCGAGGCACATGGTTTTCACTATGATTTCACTCCCCATCAGGCTTACTCTATCCAGCAAGCCGAATACGCCGCGATGGATTGTTGCCGCATTTGGACAGTCTATCCTTCGCTCCGCGCTCCACCTTCATTTAATATTGCTTAGTTTTTTACTATCGGTTGATGTCTTTTCCGAGGCTTTGTTGTAGCCCTTCGCGAAGAGTCACTTCACCGGCTATTCTGTCATTCGATGGGGCGACCTCTGGTTTCCGCATACGAAGTAGCATGCATATATGCTATATTTTAAACTATTCAATAAGCTATTTATTACAATGAAAAAGATATTTCTACTATGTGCGCTCATGGTGATGAGCGTGGCACTTTTTGCAGCCGAACCTATCAAAGAAGGCAATATGATCTCTGGACATGTCATCGTGAAAGGCAGCGAAGAAAACATCCCTTTTGCCACCGTGCAAATCATCAGTTTTAACGACGGTGATGTCCCCGAATCCATTCGCAAAACCGGAACAACTGCCAATGAAGAAGGTCAGTTTGATTTCCGTCGTTTGCCTTCCGGACAATATAAACTACGTGTACAAGCCTTGGGTTATTCCACTTTGGAGAAAACCGTTGATGTTAGCAAGGATTATACCCCCGTGGTGCACTTCCCCCTCAACGAGGAAGGCTTTTTCACAGACGAGGTAGTCGTATCTGCCAACCGCAATGCGGTGAGTAGACGCGAAGCTCCGGTAGTGGTCAATGTATTGAACCCCAAACTCTTCGAGGCAGTGAACTCCACCGATCTTGCCAAGAGTCTGAACTACCAGTCGGGACTACGCGTGGAGAACAACTGCCAAAATTGCGGTTTCCCACAAGTGCGTATCAATGGTCTGGAAGGTCCCTATTCGCAGATCCTCATCAACAGCCGTCCCGTGGTCAGCGCTTTGGGCGGTGTGTATGGATTGGAGCAGATCCCAGTCAACATGATCGAAAGGGTAGAGGTAGTTCGCGGTGGAGGTTCGGCGCTGTTTGGTGCCAACGCTGTGGGCGGTACCATCAACATCATCACTAAAGACCCCATCAACAATTATTTTCAGGTAGGTGGAACGATGTCCAACTTCAATGGTAAGTCGTGGGAGCAATATCTAGGAGCCAATATCTCGTTGGTGTCCAAAGACAATAGCTATGGCATCGCCCTTTACGAAACCTATCGTAATCGCAATCCCTATGATGCCGATGGCGATGGGTTTTCCGAACTGGGCAAGCTCAACATGAATACCTTCGGTTTTCGTGCTTACTATCGCCCCAACCACTACAGCCGCATCAATCTGGAATACCACACCACTAACGAGCATCGCCGCGGTGGTAATAAGTTTCACATGGAGCCCCACGAGGCCGATATTGCCGAGCAAACCAAGCACATCATCAACAGTGGAGGTGCCAGCTACGATGTATATTGGAACGAGGTGAAAAACAAGCTTTCAGTGTATGGATCTATCCAGCACACCGATCGCCGCAGCTACTATGGCGCACAGATGAACCCCGATGCCTATGGCATGACCAAAGACCTGGTTTGGGTTGCTGGCGGTATGTATGTAGGTCAGATGGATCGTTGCTGGTTTGCACCCGCCACCTTCACCGCAGGTGCCGAGTACAACTACAACAGCTTGCACGATGTGATGCTGGGCTACAACCGCGACATGCAGCAAGATGTGAAAGTGGCAGGCGCCTTTGTGCAAAACGAGTGGCGCATGAACTGGCTGACTATGTTGCTGGGTCTTCGTATGGACAAGCACAATCTGATAGATAAGCCTATCTTCAGCCCACGTGTCAACTTCCTGTACAAACCTCTCGAAAATCTGCAAGCCCGACTGACTTACTCTACTGGCTTCCGTGCGCCTCAAGCCTATGACGAAGACCTGCACGTGTCGGCAGTAGGTGGCGAAGTGGCGTTGATACAAATGGCCGATAATCTCCGCGAAGAGCGTTCCAATAGCTTCAGCGCTTCACTCGACTGGACTTTGCCTATGGGCCACTGGATGGCCAATTTCTTGATGGAGGGTTTCTTCACAGACCTGCGCCATGTGTTTGCCTTGGTCAATACCGGTGCAGATGATAATGGAAATGTGATTCTAGAGCGCCGCAATGAGCATGGCGCGCGTGTCTATGGTGCCAATGTAGATGCTAAGTTAGCCCATGGCAACAATTTCATGCTACAACTCGGCTTCACAGCGCAGCGCAGCCGTTACACCGAAGAGGTGGTGTGGCGCGAAGCTTCGGAAGAAGGCGATCCCGAACTGACCACCCGTCGCATGCCACGTGCCCCCGACTACTATGGCTACTTCACGCTGACGGCCATGCCAACCAAAAAGTTCGACTTCTCCCTATCGGGTATCTATACAGGCAAGATGCTTGTGCCACACATGGCAGGCTACATCGAAGAAGACCGTATGGAGCGATCGCCCAACTTCTTTGAACTGAACCTCAAGTTGAACTATACCTTCACGCTGCGCGATCATTTGAAGTTGCAGCTCAATGCAGGTATCCAGAATATCACCAATAGCTTCCAGAAAGACTTAGATAAAGGCGAGTATCGTGATGCGGGCTACTTCTACGGACCCACCCAGCCACGTACCTACTTCTTCGGATTTAAACTCTCCAACTAAGTCGCAAATAGAATAAGAACGGACAACCTCTTATGGATCAACTCTCCATCACCTCTCCTCGGACAGGTGATGGAGAGTTTTGTTTTTTTAGCCCTTCGCAAGAGGTACATCAGCCGAAAAACCGTATTTTCGCACTGTTTTTAAGTTTTATACACCTTTTGAATTTACCAATAAAAACCCTTACTAGCATGAAATATTACCGCTACTTACTGTTTTTCGTTTTCGTCTTCACGATATCCTTGTCGCATGCACAGACCTATACCTACACCATAGCGCCCGAGAAAGGCGACTGTTATGGCATGCGCCCCATGAAATGTATGCAAGTTAAGAAAGAAAAGGCTACCGAGTGGAGCAACTTCTATAGCGCCATCGAAGGATTCGACTACGAGCCGGGCTATACCTATGTGATTCGTGTCAAGGAGAAGAAGATAAAGAATCCACCTGCCGATGGTTCATCCATTCGCTATATATTGAAAAAGGTGATCTCTAAGACACCCGCCGTGGCTAGCAAAGTCACCAGTGAGGTGTTGCTCGATACTACCACCTCGTGGGACGGCACCCTGTTGCCCGCCTATCCCCAAGGCCAGCCACGTGTCACTATACTTCAAATCACTGTGCCACCCCATACCCAGCTTGCCCCACACTATCATCCCATCATCAACTGTGCGGTCATCCTGTCGGGTTCCTTGAAGGTTGTCAAGGATGATGGCACAGCACTCATCATCAATGAGGGCGAAGCCATTTCCGAGTTGGTCGGCTCTATTCACTATGGCGTAAACGAAGGCGAGGTTCCAGTGCGGCTCATTGTCTTTTATGCCGGCACCGAAACCTCGCCCTTGTCTGTAAAGGAGTGATTCCTTTGATTTATCCTACTGCTTAGAAGCGGAAGCGTACACCTGCTTGTACTACACCCATTTGGCCTACACCAAGCTCAGCGTATCCAGCGATGCAGTCGCCCACTTCGATACCGATAGGCGAAAATTGCCATGCGAAACACGCTTTCGATTCAGTAGCACCATTGTACTTGTCATTATACACTGTCACACCAATTGCTGCAGCAGAGTAGAGAGTGATCAAGTCATTGTGCAACCATGCGGCTTTCACACGTGGCATCACTGTCACATAGTTGTACTTTTCAGTACCTACGTTTTTCCCGTCCATTTCCCAGTCCTTTTTGCGGCTCGAGTACGAGAATACACCACCCAATCCCCAAGTCTTGCTGAGTCGATAGTTGTAAGCGAAATTAATAACACCAAAACATTTGTCGTTTTTGGATTTTAGGCCAAATCCCATAACTAATGCATCGGAAAAAGAGTCTACCCAATTAGAAGCAGGCTCGTAACCATAACTCACTGATAATTCGTGTCTTTTAAAATCATTTTGTGCATTTGTGATCGTTGCAAAAGAAGATACGATTGCAACGAAAAGGAGGATTTTTTTCATCATAATTGATTCGTGTTTAAATTTGTTTCGTTGCAAAGTTAAACTAAATCGTCTAATTAATCTAATATTATATAATAATAAGTTAAATTAATTGTTTATATCCCCTGTAAATCAGTTACTTATTTTTCGCGTGTAAACCATACTTTCAATGTAGCGATAAAAAATGGAATAGCTCCCAGGCAGATAAACACCAAATCGCCAGGCATACGTAGCCATCCTACTATGCGCATGGCAGGGCTGCTGGTAAATTCCAAGCTACGAGCATGCCAGTAACCGTTTTCCACCGAGTCCCATACCTGCATGAAGCCGCTAGGCAGCAAGCTCATCACGATCATCATCACCAAGCCGATATTCATCCCCCAGAAGGCGGTGCGGATGTGGCGTTCCACTTTGTGCCACTTCTCGTCGCTGCACACCTCGCGCAGGATAAACACACCTAGCGACAGTGAAAGCATGCCAAATACGCCAAACATCGCTGCATGGCCATGGTTGGGTGTCAGATAGGTGCCTATCTCAAAATAGCTCACGATAGGCATGTTGATGAGGAAGCCGAACACGCCAGCGCCCAAGAAATTCCAGAATCCCACAGCCATTAAGTAGCGGATGGTCCATTTGTGTCGGAAACCTCCACCATCGGGCGAAGACGCTTTTTGAAGTCGCATGAAGGAGTAGCCCTCTAGTGTCAGCAAAATCAGCGGAACCACCTCCAGTGCCGAGAAGCAGCCCGACACAGCCATGTTGAACGAGGTCTGTCCCGAGAAATACCAGTGGTGTCCTGTACCGATGATACCACCCATAAAGATCAAGATCACATCCAGGAAGATCACCAGCAGACCCGTCTTCTTACTGACGATGCCCAGTTCGATAAACATCGTGGCTACCATCACTGTGGCAAACAGCTCAAAGAAGCCCTCCACCCAGAGATGGATGATCCAGAAACGCCATGTATCCACTACGGTATAGTGCGTCATGCTGTCAAAAAAGACCGCAGGCAGATAGAATAGAGGGATACCCAAAGCGGCGATCCAGAAGAAAAGAGTAAGCACCTTGGTCGATGGGCGTTTCAGACCGGGCGATGATGCTCGGGCCGTGAGGAAAAACCATACCACCAAACCTACAATCAGCAGGATCTGCCACAAACGCCCCAATTCCAGATACTCCCATCCTTGCGATCCCAGCCAGAAGGTGATCGTGTCGAAGCAACCCAGTAAGCCTGCCCATTCGCACAGCAGGCTACCAAATATCACGATGGCAAACGCGAAAAACAGTAGATTGGTCAGCAGTCGTTGTCCCTTAAACTCGATGCCGCCTAGCACACGTGCCAGATACAGTCCACCCGCCGCAAATCCCGTTGCTATCCAGAAGATGGCCAGCTGCAAGTGCCATGTGCGCAGCAAGCTGCTAGGAAATATATTGCTGATATCCAGTCCATAAAACGTACCCGGATCTGCCCTGTAGTGAGCCACGCCGCCACCCACCAAGGTTTGTCCCAGGAAGAGCAGGGCAGCCACTGCCACAAACTTCACCAACGCCTTCTGGCTGTGCGAAGCTACACCCACTCGGGCATAATCCACTTGCGGACGGTCGGGCATGCTCCATCCCCAGCTAGTATTCTTGCCATATATAAAGAGGATACCACCGATGCCACAGAGCAAGAAAAGCAAGCTTGCGATGCTCCACGCCACCATATCAGCAGTAGGTGTGTTGCCCGCTAGTTCGTCGTAAGGAAAATTGTTGGTGTACGAAGAGTCCGTATCCGGACGATTGGCAACCGAGGCCCATGCTGCCCAAGCAAAGAAAGTCGTGAGCTGCTTCAGCTCCGTATGGTCTGTAATGAGGTTGGCTTTCAAGCCACCATTGTTCACCGGGTCGCTGAAGTAGATGCGCCACAGTTCTATTTCTTTGTATAAGCTATATTCTTGTGAAGGCAAAAAGATCAAGGTTTTACCTTCCGGATCATAATTGTTTTGTTTCAAAAAACGGCTCACTTGTGAGTTTACCAGCGACCGTCCTTCTTCGTTCAGCTCCTCATACGGCAGCTCTAGTTGGTCCAAGCTAAGAAGTTCGGCAGTACGTTGGGCCATTCTGTTGAGGTAGAGGGCAGGGAAGTCTGGTCCCAGATAGGCGCCATGCCCCCACACTGTACCATTGTCCATCAATCCATAGCGCAAGAAGATGGCTTGCCCTTCACGGATATCATCGCCAGTAAACAGAATGTCGCCTTGCAGATTTACCACCAGTTCGGGGATGGGTGGTTTGTCGTCGTAGGCTTTAAACGTGATGGTCAGCAGTAGTCCGAATCCATAGATCGCCACTACAACCATTGCCACAATCCAAAGTTTTGAAAAGCCAATAGGCCCATCATCTTTCATTAAGTTCGATTTTACTTCATCCATAGTTTTGTATTAGTATATAGTTGGGTAATAGAATGTTACTTCGATAAATTTAGCCGTTTGTTATAGGTTATAACACTTGGTTAAAAAACATTGTTTTCACTGTCTTCACATTTTTTGTCCTTTTGCTCTCTCGGTTTTCACAAACCTATTCATATTGGGGAGTGATGTATTAAAAAACACAATCTATTGTCCACGTTCACGGCATATATAGGTAGGTTTTTCTTATCTTTGTGGGCTTTTCTTTACACTCGTACGCTACATTGCCGAGTGCTATAGAAATAGCTACTAATAATCACCTTAACCACTATACACTAAAAAATTATGCCTCAAGCCAATCGGACACCTCGTGGAGCCAAATCAAAAGTCGTGGCACCTGTCACTGACTATGGTCGTGTGCAGCCACAGGCCCCCGAACTCGAAGAAGCCGTGCTGGGTGCGCTCATGATCGAGCAAGACGCTTATGCACAGGTGGGCGAGATTCTTCGCCCCGAATCCTTTTACGAGCATCGCCATCAATTGATATATGCCGCCATCCGCGATCTGGCCATCAACCAGAAGCCGGTGGATATCCTCACCGTGCGTCAGCAGCTATCTCAGAAGGGCGAGCTCGACGATGCGGGCGGTCCTTTCTACATTGCCGAGCTCAGCAGCAAGGTAGCCACATCGGCCCATATTGAGTATCATGCGCGTATCATCGCCCAGAAATACTTGGCGCGCGAGATGATCACCTATACCAGTAACATTCAGACCAAGGCGTTTGATGCAACACTGGATGTGGACGATCTGATGCAGGAAGCCGAAGGAAAGCTGTTCGAGATATCGCAGCGCAACATGAAGAAGGACTATACCCAGATCAACCCCGTCATCGAGGAAGCCTATGTGTTGATGCAGAAAGCCGCTGCCCGTGCCGATGGTCTTAGTGGTCTGGAAACAGGATTCAGCAAGCTCGACAAGATGACGTCGGGATGGCAAAACTCCGACTTGATCATTATCGCTGCCCGTCCTGCGATGGGTAAGACAGCCTTCGTCCTCTCGATGTGTAAAAATATCGCCGTGAACTTCCGCAATCCTGTCGCTCTGTTTTCGCTGGAAATGAGCAACGTACAGTTGGTCAATCGTTTGATATCCAATGTGTGCGAGATTCCCAGTGAAAAGATCAAGAGTGGACAGTTAGCCGCCTACGAATGGCAGCAGTTGGACTATAAGCTGAAAGAGCTGCTCGACGCGCCACTCTATGTAGACGATACGCCATCTCTTTCTGTGTTCGAGCTTCGTACCAAGGCGCGCCGTCTGGTGCGCGAGCATGGTGTACGTGCCATCATCATTGACTACCTGCAGCTGATGAATGCCAGCGGTATGGCTTTCGGTAGCCGTCAGGAAGAGGTTAGTACCATCTCGCGTTCGCTCAAGGGATTGGCCAAGGAGTTGAATATCCCCATCATCGCCCTGTCACAGCTGAATCGTGGTGTCGAAAACCGCGAAGGTGCCGAGGGTAAGCGTCCACAGCTCAGCGACCTCCGTGAGTCGGGAGCCATCGAGCAGGATGCCGATATGGTGTGCTTCATCCACCGTCCGGAATACTATCGCATCTACCAAGACGAGAAAGGAAACGACCTCCGCGGTATGGCCGAGATTATCATCGCCAAACACCGTAATGGTGCTGTGGGTGATGTGTTGCTTCGATTCAAGGGAGAGTTTACACGATTCTCTAATCCGGAGGATGATTTGGTGATTCCTCCACCCGATGCAGCTGGGGGAGGCACCTTCGGTTCGCGTATCAATACAGGGGCTTCGGATATCACGCCGCCGCCACCTCCTGGTATAGATGCACCACCGCCCTCTTTTGATGGTCCCCTGCCATTCTGATAAATTCGCTATAATCGATAAAATTACCCTATTGCAAGTACTTGTAATAGGGTTTTTTGATTGTTGTGATATTTGTATAAGGATTCGCCGAGATTGCTATTTTCACTCGTCCCCATATTTCTTAAAATGTTTAATACGAGCCTGTTGGTGCCAATATCGCATTTGTACCATTTTGGATTTTGTATTGAATGCTTTGAGTGATGTGGGAGGGAAAATAGACCAATATAATCGATATTTTGCATTTTTTGGTAAAAAGTTCCAAATGCAAAACGTTCTTCTATAACTTGTTTTTTCTTGACACCGCAATCCGGTCTTATCTGTTGTGAACTATCACTTTGTAACATTATTAGGTAAACATATATTATATAATTAACAGATATTTTCCTAAACATTTTCCCGTTTTAATAGTTTACTAACAAAGATTATCAATTTCATAAATTCGGAACGGAGTGTTAAATTGAAATCATTCAATGTCAATAAACTAACTTGTTAATTATAAAACATTTTTAACCTAAGAGAATTATGAAAAAACTAGGCTTATTTTCATTTTATGGAGCAGCGCTGTTATGTATGGCGTTGTTTGTTAATAGTTGTTCGAAAGACGATATAAGCGTCAATATTAACTGGACGGAAGAGTATCCTCAGACTGATACGAACAGTGGTAGTGACAGTTCTACCGACAAAGATTCTAATAGCAGTGGCTCGGGTTCAGGTACAGGTACCGGCACAGGTACAGGAGATGGATCATCCACTACGAAAGAAAAGATTTCCATGTTCTTCAAGGCCAATGTGCGTGGCGTATTCGCTGTTTCTTCTACTTCAGTGAAACCTATTTCTGCTGGTCGTTATATCATGATCGATGCTTACAGCGCAGGCAATCGTATTGCATCTCAAACCTATACATCGACTGCAAGTGGTTCGCTTACCTCTACATCGGGCGATACTTTGAGTGTGCCTACTGGTACATATGACTTCTATGCGGTAGGTATCAATGCATCGGACGCTACAGTACCTACATTTAGTGCGAGTGGCATTTGCAGCTCTTTGAGCAATCAGACTGACTATATCTGGTGGGATGACATTGCCTATACGCCAACCTATCCGTCATCTACTATCACCATGAACATGCAACATTGCTGTACGCAGGTAGTGGTATATGTAACACCAGGTACGGGTATCACTATCAGTGACGTCACCGGCATGAATATCACGCCTTCCAATACCAGTGGCTGTACTTGGAGCTTGTTGACCGGTATCATCACTCCGGCCACAGCCATCACCAGCACCACGGCCACCATGGGGGTTGCGGCGTCGGGTACAGAATATGTGGGGCAAATCATCATGCTGCCTTTAAAGATGACTGGCAACATGACACTCTCCTTCAGTGCCACGCTTAGTGGTGAGACTGCTGCACGCAACTATACCGCCTCTTTGCCTGTGTATGAGAACAATATGGAAGCCGCTCACTCGTATAAGTACACTGTTACTCTATACGAAAATGAGGTGGTTATCAGCAGCGTGAATATCATCGACTGGATTTCGGTAACTGCCAATAGTACCCCAATCATTCCTACGCAATCCACCCGTAAGTAGTCATCGGTAGTTGGTAAGGTTTAAATTAGAAAATGAGGAGTGAAAATAGACCCATCCGTCTGTATTAGTACAGGCGGATGGGTTTTCTTGTACAATGGCGATCTGTCTATTAGCACTCTAGGTGAAGTTGTGCAACCAATCCTGTGACCATCAGAAGAGAACGAATTTATACTCAATTAGTAAGTTGATTGGATCAGCTTTATTGGAATGGTTCTCTATCTAAGATACTGCGGCTACACTGCTCTAGCGCATTTCATGATGTCTGCCATGTGTGACAAGGCTTGCTTGTTTGTTTCAGGAGGGAGAAGCTTGTTTGTCTTTGATCAACTCCGAAATCAGAAAAGCTGCTTTGTCGTTGATACCGGACCAATTGGTGTGGGCTAAAACTTGCCACACTTTGGTTCCCTTCTCTCCCCAGTTTGTTAAGTGTGTGATGCGTCGTATAGTTTTCGGATTCGTGATTTTAAATTGCTTCATCCTCTCGCATAGCCCAGCGTAGTTGTGGGTTTGAGGATTATGTGCATAAATGGGTATTTCGTCTTCAGTCCTTAAATCCAAAGAAAAATCCTCCTCATCCATCACCATTTCCCCAGTAGGGGGAATTAAAGGGGGGATATCTTTCTTTTCTTTATTTTGATTTGTTTTATTTGTTTTTATTTGTTCATTTATGCATGCATTTTTTGAGTTTGTGTTGGCATGTTGTTTTCTCTTTTTTGCTTTCGACTTTGTCTCCTTTTCTTTTTGTGGCGTATCTTCCATATTTACAATAAGATAGGGTAGTGCTTCCAGATCTCTTTTTCTGCGTTTGGTGGCGGTTATCCATATCTGTTGAATCTCTAAAGAGGTCAAAATGCCATGTTTTTGGTAAATCTCTTTATCAAAAAAGGCATTATCAAGCAAGAAGTCAATGATCTCCAATGCAGTTTCCGTGCTTATTTCTCCGCATAGCTTCCTGCAAATTATTGAAACGATTTCTTTGTCGCATTTGAGGTAATACCCGTTGTCGTAAAGCATGCAGCGGATATAGATCACAAAATAAGACCCTATGCATCCGTATCTTGCCTCTAGCCTCATGATGAGTTCGTCGTTAAAGAAGTTGCTAAGAAAAGGGTGGTAAGATAATCTCGTGTGTGTAGTAGCCATAGTGTTTGTTTTTAAAGAAAGTGATAAATTGATTGTTGTGTTGGGTGGCATCAAAGTCGGGCTTCGTTGCGATGGTGGCAGTTGTGTCGGATGGAGCTGTCCATTTTCGCCTCTTTAGGCGGCGAGATGAAAAATCACCCTTGCGATAGGATTTGTGTTTCATTGTAGTTGGCGGTTTAGTAATAGTTTCTTATTTAATTTAAATGAAAAAAGTCTTGTTGTATAGAAATAAGAACATTTAATGTGGATTTTCTCTCCAAATATTTAAAACTAGAAGATGGTTAACAAAATAAATGTTTATTCTATCTGTATGTTGAAATAGGCTTTATAGCTCGTTTGCTGTTTATGGCTGCAAATATAGGATAGAATATTTGAAACAACCAAATGATTTAACTCTTCGCGAAGTTAATAATTAATAAATATGTTAATATTATTGCTGAGCAGCCTTTGTCAGTAAATATCAATGTGTTGTTGTCCGTATATTTTGTCTTTTCTTTTTGTGCTCGCCAATAACTTGTTGAAAAACATGCAATGAATATGCAATATTTCTCGTCTCGAAACGTTCATTAAACAAATAAATGATTATATTTGAAAAATAATATTAAAATTACGGGGTTTAAGGCCCTTGTAATATGCCAGATTCTGCTGGATGGTAATTATCGCTCCATCTGCAGATCATTTAATTAGCCTTTAAATCTTATTTTATTTGACAGAAGGTATGAAAAGAGTTTTTAAAAGATCTATATGGACCCTTTATTTAGAAGTGTTTCTTTTACTGTTATTATTGTGTTACGGTGTCAGCACGAAACTTGATGCACGTCATAAGGAAGACGCCTTCCCGACTCACGGAGTGATGAAGATAGGCGAATATTATTCTGTATCCAGAACCACCTGTACCGATGGTTTGGTGTTCTTGATGAATGGCGCCATGCCCTTCCTGCAATATTATGGTTATGGCCACTACGACTATAGTTCTGATAGCTTCCTGCACCTCACCAATCGTGCCGGAAAGGATGCGGTAGTGCTGCTCATCAACTCTGGCACTGGCGAAGTGGAGCGCAATGTATATATCCGCGATGCCTATAATTTCACGATGGCAGATATTCCCGAAGGTGAATACTACATCCGCGTAGCGCTAGGCCATACGTGGGACCCCCATAAGTATAACGGAGAAGGATTGCCCAATGGAGGCTTTGTTGATGAAGCCACCTTCCTGCAATCTCGCATAGGCGACACACTTGACTATCGTTTTGGTGAAAACGACAATGGTATCATCTATCCTGTTTATTCGCTGGTGCTCTACGATGCCGATTATATCGACCATCAATTTCGCCCTACTACTGGAGGAACTTTTTTTCAGTGATTCGTTTCTAAAGATTCATCCTTCCCTTTTGTCATCCATCTGTCATCATCCATCGATGACACCATCCGTATTTTGCGCTCGATGTAGTGCAGAACGAGAAATCGCGCTTGCTGGAAAATGCCGTCTATGGGGGTGAGCAGCCTTAGTAGCTGCGCTATGCGACTCTATGCAGGCTGTGGATTGCCCCTTGTCAATACCTATCCCTAAATGTTAACACTCGAATATACCTCGATTTTTTTGTTGTATTAAATAAAATAATAGCTATATTTGACAAATTATATTAATGAAAGAAAGGCTGACGGCAATGTATGTGTATTGGCATTGCCCAGAATGCATTTTTAACAGATACATGAAACACATTTATTATAAGGATTTTTTATGGACTATGATGAATTGCCCAGAGCCACAGCTCAAAATCTGAAAGTGTACAAGGAGCTCGAAAAAGAAGCGACCAGACTGCAAGCGCTGCTCAAAACCGATGAGGGATATGCTGCCCATTGGCAAACAGCCGAAGAGGTTGTCGCGCAACTTGAAGCCTATCACGACAGTTATGATTGGTTTGATTATACTTTTGAAGAAGACGGAAAAATAGGATTGAAAGATATTACCGGCCGCGTGCTGATACCGCCTCTCTATGACAGCATCGATGAAACTTACGAATATTTCGATAATTATCCCTTCACGCCAATCACCCAGAATGGCAAGTGCGGACTGGTGAAACGCTATAGTTCGGGCGAGCCGGTCACTGACATCATTTATGACTTTGCGGGCTACGAAGAAAACACTGGTCACTACAGTGTTAGTCTCTATGGCAAATCGGGCTTGATAGACCATCGTGGTCGCATGGTGGTGCCCTGCATCCTCGACAGTATCGATGAGCCAGTGGCCAATCTTACCGTTATCGAAAGCAATGGCCGCTTCGGCCTCTTAATGAATGGTCGCCTATTGG
>CAMTPC010000023.1 GCA_947074295.1 uncultured Bacteroides sp.
GAAAAATGAATGATTTTAAAAATTAATTGTTTAGCGGTAAAGCCTCTAATGAGATTGGATCGTCAAATTACTAATCCTAAAACCGATGATGCGAATAGTGGTTTCCGTGATTGTCGCGTATGGCATGGAGGTGAAATGTTTGAGGAGTGTGTTCCTCGCAGTCGTGGAAACAACCTTTGTTTTTATTAGAATGAAATAAATATTAGTTAAAAATATGTCAATAATGATTATAGATAGTTGGGATGAAGTATCTTTGTGTTAAAAATATGTTGTTTCGTTTCTGAAGTGATATTGACAACCATTTATAATAATCATCTAATATTAGCACAATGAAAGAAAAAGCAGTGAATATCGAGAAAGTGAATTTGTTTTCTATACCATTCATTCTATTATTTATACCTCTTAGTTTAGTGGCTTTTAAAATGTGTCATGGGATAAATTTTAAAGAAACCTTCTATCAGAATCCATTACTATTGGTCTATATAGTGATATCATTGCCTATACTTATCGTTTTACATGAATTGATACATGGGCTTTTCTTTGGATTGTATTCTAAAAGCCGTTTTAAGAAGATTTCTTTTGGGGTGATGTGGAAGCACCTTGCGCCATATTGTCATTGCAAAGAAGCTATAAAGGCTAAGCATTATGCTATTGTTTTATTGATGCCATCTATACTATTAGGTTTTCTCCCTTTTGTTATGGGATTTATGACGGGGAGTTTCTTTGCTGTCTTTATAGGGGCCATAATGATTATGTGTGGGGCAGGAGATTATATCGGATTTTCATTGGTTTTAAAAGTTCCGAGCGACACATTGGTTATAGATCATTCCAGCAAAGTGGGTTTCTATTATGGAGACGTTTAAATAATAATAATATATCTCAAAACACATAACGTTTAACAATCCAATCTCTTATGAAAAATATTGTAACACTGTTTATATTTATCTTCTCGCTTCAAACCATGGCGGGAAAAGTAATCAAGAATCCAGAGATTGAGTTTTCTGCTTCCTGGATGACAATCACCGAAATTGAGCTGACGAAAGAGGCGACCATCGTTCGTGGTGCACTGTCTTATGGCTCAGCCATCATCAACAATACCATACTCCAAGATCGCGACACGGGCAAGGAATACAAATTCCTGCGGGTGGAAGGCATCAAGGCTTATGAGCAGAACCAGGTTGATGGCACTACTTGTGCTATCTATTTCGAACCGTTGGATAAAACTGTCAAGGAGTTCAACTACATCGAAGTCGACAACAACCCTATCGGCAACTATTACGGCATAAAGCTAAAGACAAAAGAAAAGGAAAAACCTGCTGTCACAGCATTACCTGCTTCGGTTAACGAGAATTGGAACTTCTCCAACGCCCGCTATAAATATCTTTGGCAACCAGGCAAGGCGCAGATAAACATTCATATTGCTAATATACCTAAAGAGTTGAGGAATATGGTGCCAAGCGTCACTTTGAGATATTCGGATCAGATTACTCGCAAGGAAGAGAACGTTCTTGCTACTATTGACGAGAATGACTGCATGACCTTTGATCTTGATCTCAGGCATCCGCAGTGGGTCTATACTTCACCAGTTCGCGATATATTTATAATTCCGGGAGACACTCTCGATATTTACACTAGATTGGATTCATCTCTGGATCATCGCTCTCCTTGTCCAATGAAGTATGCGAGTAAGGGTGAATCTGCTGTTATCTCCCAGTTCGTGCCTGATTTCGTCAATAAATACAACATGCTGGAGATTGACTATAACACATTGGACAAGACGGTGGCAGAGGGCAAAGATGCTACTCAGCCAGTGCTTGAGCGTTGGGCCAATCAGGCGAATGAAATTATAGCGAATGAAGAACTTCGTCAGGCTCTTATCCATTCTCCTTTGAGTACATTCGGAAAGGACATTGCGATGATGTCAACAGTGGCAAGCAAGTGTATTGAAATTGAAGATTTAATTAGCAGATATGAACGTACTGCCTATACTTTCTCTACGCTTGAAGATGGCAGTTACAGGAGAGACGAGAATCCGAACTATGTGCCTCTGGATTTTGATAAGATTTACGGCACGCTAATGAAAAATAGGGATCTTATCTACAACAATCCTTTAGCACTTTGCGAATATAGCCAGTGGGTATTCATCAACCGCACGCTCTATAATCCATTGTTAGTATATTATTATGAAGAATCCTTTGACGAACAAGGCAATCCAATGGGCATGAACCGGGTAAACAGATATGGTATGGAAGGAACCTTCATGAATGATATTAGCCTTTCGCAGTCCGCAATTTTTCAGATAGAAGAATCCCTCAAGAATATAAAAGTAGGTGTGGTAGATGAGTATAAGGAAGCACATCATGAATGGATGGCAAACTATATCGGGGGATGTCTTTCTGAGATTCAGAATCCTTGTGTGGCACAATCAGTCGTTCAAGAATATCGCAAGCATGTCAAGGCCACCGAGACAGGCAACGTCGAGGATGAGAACAAATGGAATGAAAAGCAGAACGCACTATGGAAGAAGATAACTGAACCATACAAGGGCAATACACTTTTCCTCGATTTCTGGAGCATGGGCTGCGGTCCTTGTCGTGCAGGCATGATCGCGCAGAAAAGACTGGTGGAAGCGATGAAGGATGAGCCTTGCAGATTTCTCTATATCTGCAATATCCATGAGAAAGATAAGGCAGAGAAATGGATGAACGAAAACGAGATCAAGGGCGAGCATGTCTATATCGAACCAGAAGAATGGAGTCAATTGGAAGCGATGATCAACTTCCGTGGCATTCCACGCGGCGTACTCGTTGACAAGAATGGCAAGATGATTGAAAGCAATTTCCATATCGGTTCATTTAATGATGATCAATTGAAGGAACTAATCAAGAAATTCTAATTACTCCGATATGATTTTCGATGAGGCAATCCTATCGGTAGATTTCACTTGGTCTTATGAAGGCCTCTTTCCTAACCGCACCTTTGACTGATATGCGTCCAAAGTGTTGGTCCATTTTTCAGTTGGTGCCTCCATGTTTTTTGCTTAAACCCACATTTTCACTACTAGACTATCTCACTTCCTTCCCCCATTGAAATGTAAGCTGTATTTATAGTTAACAACACTTAAATATGGCGGAATATCCTAGTTATATATCCCATATCTCTATGCATTGAGGATATATTTTATGTTATATAACACGGTTAACAGTTATTCACATGCTTAGGTTTTCAGTATTTGGAATTTAATTCTAAGTTTGATCAAAGAAGTTGAAACATTATTCCATATATGGAAAAAGGCGCGAATAACATGAAAAATGATGAAAGCTATAAGGTCCCTAATTTAGAGAAAGGCATTGCCGTTCTCGAATATTTATCACTATATAATATAGGGAGATCGCTGCAAGAAATAAAGAATGAATTAGATATTTCACAGACAACAGCCTATCGTATTTTGAACACATTGGTGCGACTTGGCTATCTTATTTATAATGAAGACACCAAATATTACAGATTGTCTCGTAAGATGTTGTCATTAGGCTATAGAGCTATAAACGAACACAACCTTTTAGAAGTAGTATTACCCCATCTTCGGAACCTGCGTGATATAGTAAAAGAGACTGTATGTTTTGGAGTTTTAGGTGATGAAAAAGGAATTTTTATAGAACAAGCACAAGGGAATCATACTTTCCGTTTTATTCTATCACCCGGCAAACCATTTGAACTTCATTGCTCAGCACCTGGCAAAGCGATAATGGCTTATCTATCCGAGAATGTGCGCGATTATTATCTCTCTCAGATGAAGTTTGAGCGTTATAATTCACGAACGATCATAGATCAAAAGGCCTATTTGGAGGAATTGGAAAAAGTGAAGGAAAAAGGGTATGCTATGGATAATGAAGAGGAGCTAACCGGGGTAGTATGTATAGGTGCTCCGATTTTTAACTATACGAATTATCCTTGTGGAGCAATTTGGATATCAGGGCCTAAAGATAGATTGTCAAAAGCTATTATTAGCTCTTATGCACAGTCGATAATGAACACTGCACGAATAATTTCTGAAGAATTGGGATATAGTTTCAATTGATTACATAAAACAACTCTTACTTTGAAAACACTGAAAAACAATTTAGGAATCCTGATAGTAATCTCTCTTATCATTCATAGTATTTCTGTAAAAGCAGGTAATCCGCCTTTTTTCCCTACAGATATAACTTTGGGTATGGAGGGAGAAATAATAATGACAGAAAAAGGCACGAAGCGTATCAATATACTTTCTTCGGATGGGAGCGAACAACTTCGGTCGTATTCTTTAGATGACTCACCGACTGGCATTCTTATAGCTGGAGATAAAGCCTATGTCACGGCAAATAATACTACTGGATATTTGCAGGGTGTATCATTGACTACTGGCGAGAATCTCGGAACAACATTAACCGGTTCAGGGGCTTGTTCTCCTATTTTTGGCCCAGATAACAAGTATATATATGTTTGTAATCAGTTCCAGAATACGATTTCGGAAATAGATCCAGTTACTTTTAGTGTAAAGCGTACTGCCAAGGTATTGCGTGAACCTAAATCAGCAGTATTTAGCAGTGATGGGGAATATCTTTTTGTGGCTAATTTCTTACCGGCCCAACGCGCCGATGTAGATCATGTTACATCATGTGTCTCTGTTATACGAATGCGCGATTTTACTAAGGTTAAGGATATCGAACTTGCTAATGGGAGCAATGCCCTAAGGGGAATATGTATAACTCCTGATGGCAAATATATTTATGTTTCACATAATCTGGGACGTTTCACTGTACCCACCTCGCAACTGCAGCAGGGATGGATGAACACTAGTGCTTTCAGCATAATAGATGTCCCTCGGCAAGAATACCTTGGAACCATTGTTGTGGATGAGCCTGAACGCGGTGCTGCCGGAATTTGGGATATCGTATGCAATGACGAGTCAATCTTTATTACACATTCAGGAACGCATGAAGTCAGTGTGATTGATCATCAGGCAATGCTATCAAAATTTCTAAATCACCCCGATAAATCAAGGTTGGATTATGATCTGAGGTTTCTTTATGGTTTACGCAAATTCATTCCTCTTGAAGGAAACGGACCTCGAAAAATGGTCTTGGACAAGAATAAACTCTATATACCGACTTATTTTCAAGATAATCTAAACATTGTCGATATAGACACTCACAATATAGCTTCGATCAATCTAAATCCTGACCGGGTAGAGAGTGTCGAGAATAAGGGTGAACGCTTCTTTAATGATGCTTCTAAATGCTTCCAGCAATGGCAGAGCTGCAATGGATGCCATCCAGGAGATGGACGTACAGATGGGATGAACTGGGATTTGATGAATGATGGTGTTGGTAATCCCAAAAACTGTAAAAGCCTCCTTTTTAGTCATTTTACCCCTCCCAATATGATTACGGGTATCAGGAAATCGGCCGAACTTGCTGTCAGAGCCGGTTTTAAATATATACAGTTCTTTGATATATCTGAGGAAGATGCTTTATGTGTTGATGCCTATTTACAAGCGCTCCAACCTATACCAAGTCCATATCTGGTTAATGGAGAGTTGTCAGAGTTGGCAAAAGAAGGGAGAAAAGTCTTTGATAAGTTTAATTGCGGAGAATGTCATGGCGGCGTTTATTTTACAGATCTGAAGATGTATCGCATTGGCGAAGATATAGAGTTTGAAAAAGGGTGGGATACTCCTACACTACGCGAGGTGTGGCGCACTGCACCGTATTTGTTTGACGGACGTGCCGCTACGATGAAAGATGTTTTTCAGATACATAAGCATGGTATTGATAGGAAAATATCTCAAAAAGAAATTGATGCTCTCACCGAGTATGTAAACTCATTATAACCAATCATACAATAAGCAAATGAACTATTGCGAGAAAATAAAATATCACATTTATTTTACGAAACAGGAAGAATTTGAGCTCATGGCAGCTAAGTTATTGGCTCGGTTGCCTAAAGATGAATCTATACTAAGATTGATTTTCTTTGGTAATCCGTCAGATAATGAGGTGTATATAGACCGGAGCGAGAAATTAAGCAAGAGAATTCAAGAGATATTTCCCTGCTCTCAGCCTGTGGTGAGCTATGTATCACAACCCACATTAAATAATGGTTTAACCTTAGAGGTGCACAGCTACAAGGCAGACGATACAGATAAAGTTTCTTATCATGTTCATAATGGTTTTCCATATGTAATAGTAAATAATGCAGCTGGCCGTTTTCTTTTTGCAGGTGGCTTTCATGGCAATATCTCGCTTTTCACTATCGAGCAGCAATCCGTAGAGGTCTTCCGACAAATCTGTGAGGTTTTGCACAAAGAGAGATTCCCTATCGAATCTATTATACGACAGTGGAACTATATTGAGCGGATAACAGATTTTGATGGATATGATCAGCATTATCAGATGTTCAATAATGTCCGGAGCAATTTCTACAGCCAAACCACATGGGACAATGGGTATCCTGCCGCTACGGGCATAGGTACCAATCTTGGTGGGGTTTTAGTCGATATAGATGCCGCTGTGTTTTGTCAGTCCGAATGTTTTGCGACGCCAATCGATAATACGCTTCAAGTAGCTGCCCATGCCTACTCATCAGAAGTTCTGGAAGTCGCTCAGGAGCAGAAGACAACCCCTAAGTTTGAGCGCGCCAAATCGATGACGTTTAATGGGAAGAGTCTCATATATATATCTGGAACGGCTGCAATTAGGGGAGAAAAAAGCCTGAATGGTGTCGGCTTTAAGAGGCAGCTCCAAATCACAATGGAGAATATTTATGAATTAATTGCTGACGCTGAGCTTAAAATGTTGCGCGTATACCTGAAGGATAAAACTGATTATGACGAAGCGAAAACGCTGTTAGAAACTTATAAATTGAATATTCCGATTTCATATATGGTTGCAGATGTCTGCAGAGATGAATTATTGATTGAGATAGAAGGAATTGCTATGCAAGGAATAAAAGGATAAATTATTAATAGATATATATTATGAAAAAGTGTATTACAAAAAACCTCGTTTTAGGTGTATTGTTTCTTTCAATCGTTAGTTGTGCAGGTAAGGCAGCAGAATCTTCAGACGTAAATTCTGGAAGTGGCAATTGTAATGGATCAAGTGAAATTAATTGTAAAAATAAAAAAGAAATGACTTACTCGAAAAAGTACACAAACGCTGATTTTTATAAGAATGGTGAATTTCAACAAGACATCGCTTTGGATGCCATGAAAGATATGTTTAGTTTTTATGATGTACCTTTTACTGAGTTGATGGAAAAAGATATGTGGGTGACAGATTTCGGTCTTGGAGATTTTGAAAATGTTGGTATGGGCGGTATTTTCTGGGTGAATGATGCAGAACAGGGTTATTTTGCTCATGCGATATATCTTCTTCCCGGCCAAATGATTCCAGAGCATGCTCATGTAAAAACCGACTTTCCCGCGAAGCATGAAACATGGATGGTAAATAAAGGATGGGCGTATAATTTCTCGGAAGTAGGTGAGGAATCGGCGAATATGCCAGCAATCCCAGCCTCTCATGGAGCGGTTAAAAGTAAAAATTTCGTTGTCCAGAAAGTTGGCGAGGTGCTTCCTTTGAAAGAGATCGGTACATATCACTTCCTTATGGCTGGTCCCGAAGGAGCGATCGTGGATGAATGGGCTACTTATCATGATAATGGTGGCTTGCGATTCACCAATACGAGTGCAGCATTATAATTGTGGTTAATCTAATTTTTAATGCGATGAATAAATTAGTATTAATATCCTGCTTTATATTAGCGTCGGTTGTGACATTCGCACAATCAACGTTGAATAAGGAAGAATCTTGGATTGAAGCTGCTGTTGCCGCAAAATCCAACTTGCGGACTGAGCTGCAAAACAAGGACTTGCCGGTGGTTTCACAATGGATGAAATCTAAAGAAAAAGCAGAAACCTTTGTTGTGAATTTAGAGGGAATCGATAAATTGGTTCTTATCACTTCTGGCGGACCTGATGGCAATAGTCATGATTATGCTGTTTGGGGGAATGCACGGCTTATTGCGGCAGACGGATCATTTGTCTGGTTAGATGAAATGCCGTATGAATACGGTAAAGCTGGATGGAATAAGCCCAGAATGAATATTAACAGGAGTGGGAAGGCCATCAGAATTAATGGTAAAACCTACGAACATGGTATCTTCTGTCATGCCAACGGTGCCTTGGTGTATCCGGTCGATAGTAAATATGTCCGTTTTGAGGCAGAGGTGGGAATAGAAGATGAGGCTAGGCATGGAAGTGTTCTTTTTAAAGCCTTAAATGTCCTTCCAAAAACCATTCTCGATGAATTGTATCGTAAATACCCAGACAAGATGGGGCTTATTGGCATTTTGACAAATGATTTGGATACTTGGATAATCACTCCTGATGCCTCGGTTGAAAAACAGTTGGCACAGAAATTACTGGAGAAGCTGAACGACAAGTCATATTATAGCGAACTCATTCAGAATGTTTCTCAGAGGAAGGATGTGGATTCGCAGATGAGAGGGTATCTGGAAATTCTGGAAAAGATACATCGCATATATGAGGTACAGACAAGCCTGGAATGGTTGAATCCTGAATCCATAAGGTTGGCCATGGATGACATGAAAAGACAACCAGGATATGATGTGGCCAAGAATGAACAGCTATACAATGAGCTGGTGAATCTCTGTAACGAAGGGTTCGATGGTATCTATAGAGAGGAGCCTCAAGCTTTTGTGAACGCTAATAAAGCTTTGCAGAACAAACAAGCTATTTTGTTGAACAATCCTTTGTTGAGTGGAGACAAGATTGTGGCAACTCGTTATATCTTAGGGCCTTCAGCGCGAAAAGCTATGGCTCCTGATCTGGGTACGCAAGCCAATAACTGGAGCAACCAGGAGTCAGCCCGACGCAGTGGTTTCAATGCCGAGATTGTCGAATTATCCAATTTGGCCGATGACGTAAAAATAAGGAAAATATATAAACCTCAGAATAGCTCTTCAATAGCCGATCTTAAAATGCATTGGGACGGTGATCGCGTAATGTTCACAGCGACCATGCCCGACAATCGATGGAATATTCATGAAGTGAAACTTGATGGTTCTGGATTTAAATCACTTATTGATGATAAAGAGCCGGATTTAGAATTCTATGATGGCACTTATTTACCTGACGGCCGCATCATTGCAATCTCCAATATCGGTTATCATGGGGTGCCGTGTGTCAGCGGCTCTGATCCGGTAGGAAACATGGTGCTGTACGACCCGGAAAGCAAAGAAATGCGTCGTATCACATTCGATCAGGATGCGAACTGGAACCCGGTAGTCATGAATAATGGCCGTGTGATGTATACCCGTTGGGAGTATACTGACCTCATGCACTATTACTCACGTTTTGTGATGCACATGAATCCCGACGGGACTGAACAGAAAGCCCTTTATGGTAGTGGATCTGCATTCCCTAATAGTACGTTTGATATCCAACCTCTTCCCGATAACGCTTCTGCTTTTGTCGGTATCATTTCGGGGCATCATGGAGTGGCACGTTCGGGACGCTTGATCGTGTTTGATCCAACAAAATCTCGGAAAGGCGCTGATGGTATGCTTCAGGAAATACCTTATCGTAATCGTCCTATTGTGGAACTCATTAAAGATGGATTGGTAGACAACGTTTGGCCTCAATTTATTAAACCGACACCTTTGAATGAAAAGTATTACCTGGTTGCTGCCAAGCTTAATCCGCTTGACCTATGGGGCATCTATCTGGTAGATATTTATGACAATGTGACATGCCTCCTAAAACAGGAAGGCGAAGGGTTTATCAGCCCAATTATTGTTCGTGAATCGAAAACTCCGCCTGCCATTCCTGATAGGGTAAAGTTAAATGAAAAAGAGGCGACTGTATTTATACAAGATATCTATGAAGGCGAAGGTCTCCGCGGTGTACCTAGAGGAACAGTGAAAGAGATTCGTTTGCACACTTATGAGTATGCATATTTAAAAACAACATCAGATCATAACTGGCATGGCATTCAGAGTGGCTGGGATATTAAACGCTACTTAGGTACGGTGCCCGTTGAAGAAGATGGTTCGGTGATTTTTAAGATTCCTGCCAACACTCCTATCTCCATTCAGCCATTGGATGAGAATGGTGCAGCCATCCAACTGATGCGAAGCTGGTTGACGGGGCAGCCCGGTGAGATTGTGTCTTGTGTGGGATGTCATGAAGATCAGAATCAGATACCAGTCCCAAAGCGCACCATTGCCTCTAGACGTGCTCCACATATGATCAAAGCACCGGAGGGAGGTGTACGTTCCTTCACTTTTGATCTGGAAGTACAGCCTATTTTGGACCGTGCATGTATAGCATGTCATGATGGAAATAAGGCATTCGACCTGCGAGCTGGCGAAAAGGATAAACATGGGTATGGCCCTTCTTATTTGAATTTGCATCCATATGTGCATCGTCAAGGACCTGAGGCTGATATGGCGGTTCTTCAGCCTTATGAGTACTATGTAAATACAAGCGAGTTGATAAGGCTGCTCAAGAAAGGACATGCAAATGTGGAACTTACCGATGATGAGTGGCGCAAACTATACCAATGGATTGACTATAATGCGCCAGACAAAGGGTATTTCAATGCTAACCAGATTTCGAACTTTCCTTATAAAGGCTACGACCAAATTCAACGCCGCACTGAGCTTACAAACAAATACGCTAACGGCATGGGTGTGGACTGGAAAAAGGAAATAACCGAATATGCGGCATATCTGAAAAGTCAAGGAGAGATTGACCCGGTGATGCCTGCACCCTTAGCGCCTGTCAAAGAGAAGAAAGTGAAGATCAAACATTGGCCTTTTGATGAGAACCTAATACAGGAAATGCTCGCTGATGAAGAGAGCACGGTAAAAGTGCTTCCAATCGCTCCAGGAGTCGATATTAGATTTGTACGTATTCCTGCCGGCGAATTCCCAATGGGTAGTTGGAATGGGGCATCAGACAATCGTCCTGTCTCAAAAGTCAAAATACAAAAACCATTCTGGATGGCTGAGGTTGAAATCACCAATGAACAATATAATACGATTTTCCCAGATCATGATAGTCGCTATGTAGATCAATTATGGAAAGATCATGTTCACTTTGGATACCCTGCCAACAACCCGGAACAGCCTGTGATCCGTGTCAGTTATCAGGATGCCATGGAGTATTGTAAAAAGTTGAGCCAACTGACGGGACTTCATATCACATTGCCTACCGAAGCGCAATGGGAATGGGCTTGTAGGGCAGGCAGTGAATCTGATTTCTGGTATGGCAATTTGAATACTGATTTTGGTAAGTACGATAATTTGGCCGATGAAAGCACCACTATGATGGCTGTGAGTGGTGTCGACCCTCAGCCTATGTCAAAGAAATCATCTTGGTATGAATACTATAACTATTTGCCTAAGGAAGAAAGTGTTAATGATGGAGCTATGATTCAGGTGGATTCTAAGAATTATCAACCTAATCCTTTTGGCTTATATAGTATGCATGGTAATATAGCCGAATGGACCCGCTCCGACTATATACCTTATCCTTTCACGGAAAAATCGAAGGCGTCTTCTGAATATAAAGTGGTGCGTGGCGGTTCGTATATAGAGCGTCCGAAGTTTTCGACATCTTATGTGCGTAAGGCATACTATCCGCATCAACGCGTATTCAATGTCGGATTCCGAGTTATCATAGAGGATTAAAAGATGACGAATTATAAATATTATGGATAAATAAGGAGAAAGATGAGTTAGAGGGTCTGATATTGGTTTTTAATAAATCCTTTATCAACCCTTTAGCATCTCTCTCGAAAATGACTCTTACCTATTCTTTTAAAAAATAATCAATGAAAAGTGTTTTCTACAAAGTATTCTCTTCTATAATAACTACAATTCTTTTATTGTCAGTTTTTGCTCTCGCTTTAGCTGTAGCCACTTTTATCGAGAAAGAATATGGTACAGAATTGGCAAAATCCATTATTTATCATTCTCCCTTATTCCTTTTTCTCCAATTACTGTTGGTTGTCAACTTAATTGTAATTGTTGTGAAAAGGCATTATCTAAAAAAACGCAGATGGGCAATGCTCACTATCCATTTTGCTTTTATCATTATACTCTCTGGGGCTTTCGTCACTTATATCTATGGTGAAGAAGGTATTATGCATATTCGCGAAGGTGAGGTGAGTGACCAAATCATGATGAAGGATTCCAAGAATAATACAGTTATTCAGACCCTTCCTTTTTCCATCGAACTAAGGAAGTTTACACTGACTCGTTATCCGGGTTCGTCTAGCCCATCTTCCTATGAGAGTGAGCTCACGCTATATGTGGATGGGAAGCAGCTGAACGAACGAGTTTTCATGAACAATGTGTTGGATGTAAAAGGCTATCGTTTCTTTCAGGCTTCTTATGATAAAGACGAAAAAGGCACAATCCTCTCAGTAAGCAACGATGCTGTGGGCCGCACGATAACCTATACAGGCTACCTGTTCTTGCTGATAGGTTTTATAGGCTGTTTTATAAGCAAAGAATCTCGTTTTATGTATTTGAGCCGATTGCTAAAAAGAACCAACACATTCTTCTGGACAATAGTAGGAGTGTTTCTTCTGATTTCTCCTTCAGCGCAAGCTCAAAATAACTTATCCTCCTCCGATATGATGGAGATTGTCCAAAGATACAATATACCTGCCTCGCATGCAGAACTGTTTGGCTCTTTACCCATGCAGTCAAATAGTGGACGTATCATGCCCGTCAATACATTTTCTTCAGAGGTGCTGCGTAAACTGCATAAATCTAATACAATTGGCCAGCTCAATTCCGACCAGTTCTTAATTAGTCTGCTGGTTATGCCTGATGTATGGGTGTATATCCCCTTTTTCTCAATATCAAACCGCGAATTAGCCAATTACTATAATATCTCCGGGAATCATTTTTCGTATGCGCAGGTTTTCGATGGCAATGATGCGTATGTTTTAGAAGAGAAATTAGATGAGGTATACAGTAAAATGCCTTCTGAGCGAACGAAATTCGATAAAGACCTGCTGAAGATGGATGAGCAGATCAATATATTTCATCAGTTGATTGAGGGGAAAATGCTGAACATCTTCCCCAAAGCAGATGACCCCGATGATAGATGGTATGCTCCAGGAGATGATTTGTCCAGTTTTCAAGGTAAGGATTCCATGTTCGTTGCGCGTATCATGGATTGGTACTTGGAAGAGGTGCAGGTAGGTCTGCAAGGTGCCGATTGGAGCAAAACCGATGAAATAATAGGTATGATTAATATTTATCAGCAGTCTAAAAGTACGGTGTCTGATATAGAACCAGAGCGTATGCAAGCTGAGTTGAGGTATAACAAACTACAAATCTTTCACTACTGTAAGATTGGCTATCTTATTCTTGGAGGAATGTTGCTCGTTCTCTCTTTGCTTCTATTATTCTTCCAGCAAAAATGGATCAAGCTAATTGTGTGGATGCTCGGGATATTAATATTCTGTGTCTTTTTATATCAAATATATGGCATGGGGATGCGATGGTATATAGGCGGTTACGCCCCATGGAGCAACTCATATGAAACCATGGTTTATGTGGGGTGGGCCACAGTTTTGGCAGGCTTCATTTTTTCTCGTCGCAGCATATTGACTCTAGCCTTGGCTTCGCTTTTTGGGGGCATTATTCTTTTTGTATCGGGCCTTAACTGGATGGATCCTCAGATCAATCCTTTAGTGCCTGTACTCAAATCACCATGGTTGATGTTTCATGTAGCTGTGATTGTAGCATCTTATGGCTTTTTTGGCATCAGTTGCATGATAGGTTTCACAAACATGGTATTGATGACTATCTATCCTAAAGAAAAAACAAAGTTATTCCTCAAAAGAATAAAAGAATTAAGTGTAATAAATGAGATGTCATTATTAATCGGATTGGCTCTGATGACGATAGGCACCTTTCTGGGTGCAGTATGGGCCAATGAGTCCTGGGGGCGTTATTGGGGCTGGGACCCTAAGGAAACATGGGCTTTGATTACCGTAATAGTCTATACGGTGGTTACTCATCTGCATTTACTTCATAAATATTATACACTCTGGCTTTTTAACGTCCTATCCGTATTGGCTTTTTCATCAGTCTTGATGACCTTCTTCGGAGTTAATTATCTATTGAGTGGGATGCATTCATATGGACAAAACGAAAACATAAATCAAATACTTGTCTACTTTTATATAGGGGCATTTTTGATCATTACCTTGTCTGTCATTTCTTATATATTCTGGAAAAAATCAAACCAGTTTCAAAAAATATAATCTGACTACTATTAATCAATTCTAACACTTTAAATAATGAGAACATTCAATCATATCGGCATCATAACCGATGAAAAAAAAGAAAAGGCAGTCTTTAATGAAGGACTAAATGTATGGTTGACAGACTTTAACTTGAGTCCTAATAAGATTGAGTTCCTGAAATTCGAATCAGGCAGTTGTATGCCTGAACTGGTTCAGAAGCAAAGTCACATAGCTTATACAGTGCCATCTCTAGAGGAAGAGCTGCAAGGTAAGAAAGTAATTTTTGGCCCTGTGGAGTGTGACGAACATTTGACAATCGCTTTTATCGAAGAAGAAGGAATTTCCATCGAGCTAATGGAGATCAAATAGCCATTTATTAAAACAAAATAGAGGAGAATAAATCAATGTCAGAAATGAAAACTAAGTTTATTAATGATCCTGAGAATATTACAGCTGAATTGCTGGAAGGATATGTATTGGCATACCCTGACCAAGTAAAATTGGGTGATGAAAATATCATCGTACGCGCGAATGCCAAGGATGCGAACAAGGTGGCTATCGTTACCTTGGGAGGTTCTGGACATGAGCCTGCGCTGAGTGGCTTCGTAGGCGAAGGAATGCTAGACTGCTCGGTGGTGGGAGATATCTTTGCAGCGCCGGGTGCGCAGCGAGTGTTTCGTGCTCTGCAAATGATGCAGCGCGAAGCGGGTATTTTGTTAGTGGTACTCAATCATTCTGGTGATGTGATGAGTGCAAACATGGCTTCTCAGCTTAGTGAGCGCATGGGGATAAAAGTCAAACAGCTACTGACTCATGATGACATAAGTGCCGGAATAAACGCTGACACTAACGATCGCCGTGGGCTTGCGGGCTGTGTTCCTTTGTTCAAGATATTGGGAGCGGCAGCAGAGGAAGGTAAGTCGCTGGACGAACTGCTCGAGATAGGTGAGAGATACAACAAGCAGGTCGCTACTTTAGCCGTGGCCATGAGATCGTGCACACACCCTCAAAATGATGGCATCATCACTGATCTTCCCGCTGGTGTCATGGAGATCGGTATGGGTCAGCATGGCGAAGGAGGTGGTGGTCAAAAAACTCTTGTTTCGGCCGATGAAACTGCAGCTGAAATGATTGATCTCCTTTGTCAGCAGCTTAAGCCTCAGGAAGGTGATAAGATGATGCTAATCATCAATGGTGTAGGTGCTACTACCTATATGGAGCAGAATATAATTTTCCGTAAAGCGTACAAAGAGCTGGAAAGACGCGGACTTGGTGTTGTCTTCGGGCGTATACAGGAGATTCTGACTGTGCAGGAACAGGCAGGCTTCCAGATGATTTTGGCTGTGTTAGATGATGACCACATCGATTACCTTAAAAACAAGCGTGCGGACGCACCGTATTGGACAACTCTTGGAAAATAATAATATGACACAATTAACGATTCAAGATTTCAAAGCTATGCTCCAGATAGCTTTGAAAAACATAAAGGAGCGCGAAGAAGAGTTTTCTCGATTAGATGCAGTCATCGGAGACGGGGATCATGGGCAAGCTATTGTAACTGCCATGACGGCAATTGTCGATAGTGCCGAAAAGGGAGCTGAATTCAAAACCATGTTGGATGATATTGTCTTTGCGGTATTGCTCCAGGTAAGCGGCTCTACAAGTACTTTGCTAGGTTCGTTTTTTATGGGGATGAGCGATTGTGCTTCTGGAACAGAGCTTGATGCTGGCGCTGTGAAAGCAATGTTCAAGGAAGGGCTCGCAAAAGTACAGCTTCAAACCAAGGCGCAAAAAGGCGACAAAACAATGATGGATGCTTTGATACCTGCTATAGAAGCCATTCAAAACAGTTCATCAGATGACATAAAGGAAATTATGAAGTTAGCGGCAGACGCGGCTGTGACCGGTGCGCAATCCACAGTTGACATGAAAGCCAATTTCGGGCGGGCACGCAATTATGGTGAACGCTCAATAGGCCATATGGACAGTGGCGCAGCATCATGGAGCTGTATGTTTGTTTCATTTGCAGAAGCTTTAAACTAATTAACTCATTAAAAAAATAAGAAATGGCAGATTTAGATGATTTACGGGAAGGTGCTAACTTCGGCTTAGGCATTGCATCTCAACAGCAAAGTTTTCATGTGAAAGGAGCTGAAAATGCTTCTTGGGGAATGAAAGATCGCTTATCGCGAATATTTAATCCTGAAACAGGTAAATCGGTGATGTTAGCGTGTGATCATGGATTCATTATGGGCCCTACCTCTGGTCTCGAACGCATAGATCTCAGTATTGTTCCTTTGTTGGATTATGCAGATTGTCTGATGTGTACGCGTGGAATACTACAGTCAGTCATTCCACCTTCTACCAAAATACCCATCTGCTTGCGGGCGGATGCAGGTACTTCTATTCTTACGGACTTGAACAACAATGAGATAATCGATATTGAGGATGCATTAAGAATGAATGTTTCTGCAATGGCCGTGATGCTTGCTATCGGCGATAGTACTCACGAAGCAAAGACCGTGGCGAATCTTTATCGCCTTGTCGATAAAGCTAGCCGTTATAATATTCCCGTAATGGGCGTTACTGCGGTGGGTAAGGACATGGCCCGTGATGCTCGTTACTTTGGATTGGCATCAAGGATTTGTGCAGAAAACGGAGCAAACATTGTTAAAACATACTATTGTGATGGGTTTAGCAAAGTAGTTGCCGCCTGTCCAGTGCCGATCGTCATCGCTGGCGGAAAGAAACTTCCTGAGAAAGAGGCCCTTGAATTATGCTACCGTGCCATCAATGATGGTGCAGCTGGTGTAGATATGGGAAGAAATGTGTTTCAGAGTGAATCTCCCGCCGCAATGATACAAGCTGTCCATGCAGTGGTGCATGAGAATTTAACGCCTGAGCAAGGCTTTGAACTATTTAAGGATTTATCTAATCAATGAATTAAACTCTTAAGAGAATATATCTTCTATAATTGATCAAATAAAATGTCTGCTACCAATAAGGGTTTAGCAGACATTTTTTTGTTATGAATGATCCATTGATAATTGTATGTAAGTTAGGTGCAGATATCTTCGATTGCAATCTAGTATTGTGGAACATAGTATTTGAACCGTCATAAGCGTGCACATGCGTGCTTCTAATCTTCTTCTTTTGCAGAATAAAACCCCAAAAGTTCTGTGTCAAACTTTTGGGGTTCATGTCAGTTTTTTATCTTCCAGTCTTCCAAGAATAGAATCATCTGTTACTTAGCGATACTTACTCTTTCATTACCTTAGTAGATATTTGCGTGCCATCAGTATAAGTGATAGTCTTGATATACACATTTTGTTCTTTCGGACAAATCACCTCACGACCTGATAAATCATACCAGTTTATATGGTCAACAGTTTTATTTTCATTCTCTATTTTAGAGAAACCTGTTGATGCATCATTTATTTGGATATTATCAAGATATATACATTCTTGATAGCCACCAGTGTAAGCAGAGAATGCGAAGCTGATATAATGACTGTCTTTGTATTGGTCAAGATCTATCTCATATTTTTTCCAGCCTTCACTGCCATCCTCTGTGCTAACAACAAATCTCGCTACTTCTACAAAATCAGTATCATCAACATTGATGAACAACAAGAGATAAGGTAATTGTGTGTACTTGGCTGCGTAATTGTAGACCCAGAATGAGAGCTTATTTGCAGTTCCTTCCATCGTTATTTTGGGAGAAATGAAACTAGCACCTGCATATGTCTCGTAGTAACTACCATTATAGAAATATGCGCATCCACCGTCTTCATCTTGCGGAATGGCATTGTTGTAGCCTTCACCGCTTGGATCGGCTACACCCCAATTCAAGATATAAGAGTTTTGTGTGCCGATAATCCATGGCGAAGTGGTGAGTTGTTTCTCAGAGAACGATTCTTTGAAAGGTACTTTATAGGGTTTACCGATAGTGCATGAGGCTACTATCGTATCTCCAATTCCCTCTGAAGTTTTGGCAGCCACACCATAGTAAAGCACTTCTTGCTGATCAGCATCTTTCTTGATAGCAGTATATTTGAGCTCTTTTACATCATCTGCTATAATAAAGAATGTACCGTCGGTAGGATCATATTGCATGATGCGATACAATAGATCTGATGAACGTATGACGCCGCCATTATGACCTGTAGTAGGCGCTTCCCAAGTCATTTCTGCAGCACAGTTATCAGCAGATCCTTTCAAAGAAAAAGCGTTGACGCTTGAGGGACGATCGAAACCCACGAAAAGAGATTCGGAATATGCCTCACTTCTACCATATTTATTGGTCGTTATCACGATATAAGTATTTTGTCCTTGCTGCGCTTGAGTGTCTGACCACTTAACTTCACTACCAGGTATAACACCTTCTTTGGTATATACGGGGATTGAACCATTGTTGCGGTAAATTTCGATGCTAAGCTCATCTGTCAGTCTTTCGTCATGATAGTTTATTGCTGGCGCTTTGAATGCAAGCTCTGCAGAATGACTGCCCGTGTTGCTTGCGGTGGCGCTAAAGTCTGTTATGATATAAGGTGAGAAAGCCGATTTGACATACGTCAGTGATATATCGTCCAATGTACCCATCAGATTATCATATTGCGCAGAAGCGGTGCTATTGAATCCGAAACAGTATTTGCCGCCGGTTCTAATTACGACCCTATTTGTAGCTTCTTCCATTCCATAGGTCTCGTTGAGCGGTATATCTCCTAACAAAGTTGTTTGACTTTGTGGTACAGTATCGGTTCCTAGGTATAGTTTGTGGCTGATACTCTCAGTAAAAGCAAGAAAGTTCTTTTTATAAGTAAACTGATAGACAGAATTTGCATCAAGCTTGATCATTGGTGTATAGATCCATGCAGACGCATATTGATCTGGCTGTCCTATGAAGGCATACAGGTTCATGTTCTTATTATATTCGTCATACTTCCATTGGTATGATGCGTATATATCCTGGTCAATTCCCTCAATAGACGTTGTATAATATTGAGAGGCTGAACGTGTGTCAAAACTCTCTTCGTACGGAGCTTGATAGACACCTATGAAGGCGGAGTCGATCATCGCTTCTCCTATTCCATATTCATTTTCTGCTCTTACTGAATAGGTATTCATTCCCATTTTATCAACCTGAGCGTCAGTCCATGTCAGCTGGGTGTTGATGCTGGGACGTTCAAATACGTAAATAGGAGCATCAGAGCCATTACGGTAGACATTGATTTTTGTCAGTGTGGTGATGCTGCTTCCTGTGAGATCTTTGTCTGGAGATATGAATTCTAAAGTTGCCTTCATGGCATCATCAGCATCGGGTATGATTCTAAAATTGTGACCCGAGGCTGGAGCTTTTGATGCACCAATATGTGAAACCGAGATATTTTTGATCAATAGCATTGAGCCATTTTTAGCCGAATCACTTAAGTAGCGCAGAGCTATGTAATAATTGCCATCTGTCTCAATATTAAAATCTACGTTGTAATCATCAAAGATTTCATAAATCTCAAGACTCTCTTCTTTTACAATAGAGGTAAAGGTGGTCATATCTGTCGGATCAGTACCTATGAGTACTTCAATTGTTTCAGGATAGCCTTTAATATAGGTTTTTAGGTTGACAGTATAGCGATATCTATTATTACCCTGAAGTGATAAAGCAGGTGTTATAAGCCAATCATCTCCCTCCGGATTGTTATGGGCATTGATGTCTATACGTATGTCATTTCCATAACCCACTCTCCAAGTATTGCCATCTCCATTGGCATCGATCACAGTAAAATATTCGGCAAGAGCATTTGCGTCAGCGAATGATTGTGAATAAGGCATCTCATAAGCTTTGCCACAGATTATAGCGTTACTTTCGGCTATCTCTCCATTTACTCCATTGTTTACGGCATATACACGGTACGAGTAGTTGTGCATAGCCGATGGCATAGCTTCAGTGAATGAAGTACTGGACAGATTCGTAGCCACACTGACATTATCGGGCATTCGAACTATGTTGTACGTCAAACGATCTTGGTCTACATATCCCTTGTTCACACCGCCCTTAGGCGCTGTCCAACTAATAATGTTTTCTCCCAGCGAGGTATTTTCAAATTTGAGGTCTGTTACAGCTAGAGGGATGTCATAACCCGCATATTGATGGAGTGAAGCTAATGGCGACCATCCTTCTGCATTTTTCAAATTGACAGCTACATAGTGATTCCCTTCAGTCAGTGAGACAGGGATAAATACTTTTTCGCCTGCATTTATATCGACCTCTTTTATCTTTTCTCCGTCAAGCCATACATTCAGATTTGTATTTCCCAATGCAGCTCCGCTATAGGTCGTAGTGGGTATTGAAAAAGAGATAATACCCGTAAGGCTTCCATTCGCATCAAAATCTAACGATAAATCTTGCACCTTGGCAGGTGCTTTGTCTTTTGCGCTTTCTTCTAGTGAGTAGAGAGCCACATACTGCTCATTTTTCAAGAATTTAGTGACAAAGGTGGTCTCGGCTGTCTCGGGATCAACACTGAGAAGAAGTGAGCCAGCATCTGTAATAGCTGCCCATAGAAACTTGCCTGTACGGTTATCATAAACCATGGATTGAGAATATAAGGTGGGAAAAGTCCCGGTCCATCCTATGAGAGCGGGGCGTCCTGTCTGTTTGTTAACCTTATAAAGGTCTCCATATCCATTGATGAAATACATATCACCATTTGGAACAGTTGCTAGTGTCAGTACATTGTATTTGCCACGAAAGGTTGCAATCTTATCCATCGTATTGTACTCAGCATTATACGTGCACCAGTTCAGTCCACTTAAAGCTTCATTATATTGCATCGAATAGATGGTATTGTCAATGTAGTTGTAGGCCATTGTCGAGGAAATAAGTGAGTAATAACCCTGACTCGGATCATATAAGACATTTTTCTTTTCACTCCAATTCTCGGTATCAATAGTTATATAGCGCGCTCCATTGAAGGCGCCCATAACGTTTAAGGCTGTGATTCCGAAAAAGTCTTTTCCATCAAAAGCGCCTGAAAGGAAACTATAACTCAAATCAGAAATATGTCTTTCGTCTTCAATATTATCACTGATATCAAAAGAGTAGATACCATAAGGCACCTGAGCGATAGATGCAGTCGCCCAATCTGTGCTATTTACAAGCGCTCCAAAAAAAGTACGACCAAAGAAGCTTGCAGTAGCGTTGTCATAGTTTTCTGTGGAGGATTGCAATAGGTTAACTGGTGTAGGTCGTGGAGCTTTCTCAGTAGGCAACGCCTTCTGCATTACAAGATTCTGTTGAAGTGGCAGCGGAGTAAGCGGCGCTTGGTTTTGCGCATGAGTCACATGAGTTAACAATGTTGCAATGATAACAATGACTATTATATTTATTTTATTAACACTCATAATATTATTGGTATTTGTAAGATTACTTTGTGATTTTATATGTTCTATCTCCCGATTTGATGATATAAACACCACTAGGAAGTGAGTTGATGTCATTGTGGGACATACGTATACCCATGGTGTTGAAAATCATGATCTCGCCTGCTGTTTCATCATCTAGGTCTATGCTATGTATTCCAGTCGAATTGTCTAATGTGAAAAAGCAGGAAGCAAGACTGCGAGGTGCTAGGCTGATGTATTGAGTTCCATCATAAAGTAATATAACTGCCTGATAGGTCGTTCCTTCTACACCATTTTCAAATTCTCCACTAAAAGGGACCTCTACCGTTTCACCCTCTTTGGCAGTAAAGAACTGCGGATTTAGACAAGTCCTTATTATAGTTGCATTCTCATTAAGAATATATAGATAAGCATATCCGCCAAAGACCCCTTTGCTGCAGCGTATTTTTGCTGTTAGAGACAGATTATTCTTATCTACATGAGAGTTGTCGGCGAAAGTTAACTGTTCTACAGCCTCTATTACTAGGTCATCTGCTGGTGCCTCAAGTATATGGATGGAACGACTGTTACAAATGTGGCGATTATCATCATCAACTATGGTAAGCAGATATTCCCCCTTAGCTAGTGTAAAGATATCTGTAAAGATTATGTTGGTGTCGTCTCCAGGACATAGATCGATTTTAATCGTAGTTCCATACGCCACACTTCGTCCTGTTTTTTTGTCAACGATTGCCAGTCTCACTTCTCCTAGATAGTTTACATCCCCTTCATTTACTATGCAAGCTTGTACGCTTGTCATTATTCCACTATGAATCTCTGTAGGCGCTTTTACAGCACTTGCATTGAGACAGAAATAATCGGGAAATGCAAAAGTGATCGTTTCTCCTTGTGTATTGACATTCAGATAATTGGGATAGCCCACATATTCGTCACGCACACGATGCCATTTGCCGTTTGAGCCATCAATACGACTTACTGGATAAAGCTTGTAATTGCCATCGGGGAGAGATCCCAAACTGATATTCTCATATAGAAGTCCGCTATACAGATACTCCAATTCGATGAGATTAGCATCTTCCTCGCTTATTATTTTGACAGTTTCTCCATCTTCATTGAGCAAGGCAAGGCCAAAATTAACTGTAATAGACTGCCATCCTGCATTTCTTAAAGTTCCATTGAGTGTAAGTGAGAATAAATCATTCGCTGCAATCTGATTCTTGTTGGGAACAAGGCCCTCGCTAGAAACTAGCTCAATATCTTCAGTGCTATCAGGAAATGGTTTCTGTATATTAGTAATGATGTATTGATTGTAATTAAAACCTCCATCGGCACCACCTATCCCTTGTGTAGGCGGTGTCAAAGCCGTTGTTCTGAAATAGCCATTACTCATGCCGCCCCAGCCCCAGTTGACATGAATAAAACCATTGCTATCATAACCATCAAACACAAATGCATGACCACCGCTAGACGAACGTCCCAAGGCTAGTATTGGTCGTGAATTATCTAACTCATCTATAATCGTATTTTGCCATTCCGCACTGCTGTAATTTTCGCGTGTGCGATAGGCTATACTCTTGTCGTAGTTGAAGTATTTAACAAAAGCGTTTGGGATAGGAAGGCTGCCTGCGCCACTTGAAGAAGAGTATTCCATATCGACAGAGATGCCACAATGGAGCATCAATAGTGCTACAGCTTCACAACTAGCTTTACTGCTTTGCTTGTCATATTGTGGCAGCATATCATCCCAAGCATACGTCGTATTACCAAAGTCTGCTGTGAGCGTCTTTCCACCAAGTATAGAAGGCGAGTAGGTATAAGAACCGACTCCATTCTCGGGCCAGCGATTATAGTACATTATTTGAGCCATGGCAGTAGCCACACATCCTGTAGCACAACGAGAACTGATGTCATAAACTGGACATAAATCATTGTAGGGAGTGCTTTGGTTCCATTGAATGTCCTCAAGGAGTGGAGCAACAGTCTTGGTGTAGGAATAGTCAAAGGTCGCTGTGTTTTGAATATTGCTTTTTCTGATATGAGTTATTTGGTCCGTATATGCAGCGAGCCAACTCTTCATGTTGTCGGGTATCTGTGTATAGTCAAAACTCCCATTGTCACTGTATCCTAATATTTTCTCAGACATATCATCGGCCGAGACCAGGATGAAACCATCATTGGCGTTGACATTGAAAATGTAGATACACTTCTGCCCATCTATTGCATTGGCTATATAGGCAAGATCAAGTTTAGATGCTTCAGATCTTGAAGCGACGACAGCAGTCTTGTTATGGTTAGCGAGAAAGTTCTGCGCTATCTTCATGGCTTGCGACTGTGAAACGTCTTTGGCATTGACCAAAATGCCAATTAAAAAAAAGAAAACCGAAATTGTAATTTTTTTCATAACGATGCGATTCTTTAAATATTTCAAACGCAAAGTTATATATGTGGCTTAAATTATAGCAAAATTCTGTTTCGAAAGCCTTTTCAATTTATGAATTGGAAATGATAAATGCAGTTTATTCCATTTTTGATAGCTTCTGATAGAGTGATGGAGGCATTCCCGTCGTTTTTTTAAAAGCTGCAATGAAGTTGGATGATGACTTATACCCTACGCTTTCTGATATGCCTTGTATGCTATAATTGCCATAGTGATCATTGTCTTTCATTCTTTTCATGGCTATTTTAATGCGGTATTCATTGAGAAAAGTCCGAAAGTTTTTTTCATGGTACGAGTTTATTGTACGCGATACATAGTTGGTGTTGGAATCGGTCAACTGGGCAAGCATTACTAAACTGAAATCAGGATTACATATTATATTCTCATCATTCATTACATTATTGATCTTCATCAACAGCTCCTTGTCTACTTCATCTACCTTTTCTTTGCTTTTATTTTCAACCTCCACAAGAGCATTGTTTCGATCGAACAAGGCCATATTCGTATTGTGTAAAGTGCGTCCTTGTTTATATATAATAATGCTTGCGCCTATGGTGATACTTAAGATTATAATAAGCATGATAAGGATTGCATTTTGATGAAAAATAGTTTTCTGTTGTGCATCTATCGTTTCTTGTCTTTGCTGATACTCGTAGTTCTGATTTTGTAATTTTACTTTTGAAAATTCAGTTACATTTAATAAGGAATCATTTATCATGAAAAACTCATTTTGATAAAACAATGCCTTTTCGTTATTACCTAGTTTGGTGTAAACGCGCATTAGTCCTTTATAGCAATCTGCGTACAGATAAGCTCGACTGCTACTGCTATTATTTACGAGATGTACCAGAGATTCATATTCCAATAATACAGCGATAGCCTCTTCTAACTGTTCTTGCTCCTCATGACATTTATAAATCTCAGAACAGGGGTATAACTTCATTTCTTGCGGCAGTCCATATTCTTCTACTATCCCAATGGCAGAATTCATCCACTGAATTTTTTGAGCTTGATCGTTGAGCTTATCAGCTATAAATCCTTTATTGAAATAATAATAGAATAAAAGTTGACCCGTATCGATGCCTTTTATATTCTTAATCCTCAAGTTCAATTTATCAGCCTGTTCGGGTCTTCCTAGTTCGCAATTCGTTCCGATCATATTGTTTAGGAATTTAAATTGCATATCAGTGTTATTCGATAAATAGCTTATTTCATAGCCTTTCTCAAACATTTCAAGAGCATGTGCATGATTCTGAAAAATGGAATATATCCCTCCAGTATTATAATAGGATTCCATTAAGTTGAGAGTGTCTACATTCTTATTGTTTTTTTCAAGGGATATATACCGGGTAAATTTTAATAAACTAGAATTGTAATCTCCCTTTTCTAAACAAGATTTCGCCTCGATGAATAGTTTGTCGGATTCACTCCTAATATCTTGCGATCTACATGATAGGGTGGAGGCTATGATAAATATAAATAATGACAAGAAATATTTATGATACATTGTTGTGAATCTTTGTTGGTTGTGAGTTTTACTAGAAAGATAAAATGTTCTTTTAATCCAATACTATTTATCATATAAATATAATCAGATTAGGATGGCAAAGTTATTAAATTAATCAACTGTATAGTTGAACATCTTATATAAATTATTTAATGTCATGAATACAATCTTTTTAATGTATTAATAGATATCTTTGCAAAAAAACTAAACATACTAAATGAGAACCTTTAAATTAATCTCTATCCTCACTGCATTAGTAGGGAGGGGCATTATTCGCTTCGTGCCACAATGATATAGACGTGCCAGACGATAATGACACTCGTGTAGAATCCATAACGCCAGAGCTTCAAGCACACAATGGCTTGCGGAAGTTTTTGGGATATCGAACCTGCAAAGAGTCCTATTGACTACTCCTCACAATATGCTTTTGCGCTGCTGAACAATAATCATATCCACTCACGACAGGTGATCTACACGCAGCTAACGTCCTTAAATGAGAGCTTGTTTACCGAAGATCTAGAATATTATTTACAGAAGCTGTCCGCTGAAAAATATAGTCCATCTATATGGTACGGTTTTGGCATCGCTCTTCACCGAACCAATGTCCGATACACTGCCTTTGTATCTCTACTCCAACGAGGATACAGAACGCTTATCGTTTGAGGGCGTCTTGAATTCTGGTATGGTCAAAATGGGAATAATCGGTTATTGTTATAACAAAAGAACCGGCTATGATTGTGATGAACTAGTAGAGATCACCGATGGTGCCCAATTCAACTATATACTCAATGGGGAAGGCTATTATAACGATGGCTGGAAAGAGAATGGAATTCGTATTTACACGAAACAAATAAATAAGATCTCGGTTCAGTGTGACTCTCCCCAGATAGCGTTTTTTATCACCTATTGCTCCATCCGCATTGCCAAACCATCCTTTGTTCATGCCCTTCTTTACTTTCAGGTCTAGCACCATTTCCTCGTCCCCATCTTCTATACCCGTGATGCGTGCCAAGTCCGACTCCTTGTCATAGGCCTTAATCTTGTCTACCATGTCTACGGGTATGTTTTTCAGTCCCGTCTTTACATCGCCGCCGAAATACTCTTTCCCCTCCACCATGATCTTCTTCACCTCTTTCCCGTTAATTTTCACGTTGCCTTCCTCATCGATCTCCGCGCCCGGTATCTTTTTTATCAACTCTTCGAGCATAGCCCCTTCGGTCACCCGATAGGCCGATGTGTTGTACATCAGGGTGTCTTCGACTACAGTCACTTGAGGCGCTTCGGCAGTGATCACCGCTTCATCGAGCAGGATGGCATCCGGACGCAGCGAAATGGTACCGATATTTTTCTGGGGCATCTTGTCGCTAAGTGTCAGGGGTAGGCTTTCTGTATTGAAACCGATAAAAGAGATGCGGAGTAGATAGTCGCCTTCTTTGACTTTGAGCAAAGCGAATGAACCGTTTTAGCTGGTTATCACGCCAGCCGCCTGTGTGCTGTCGGGGAGTGATAATAATTGGACCGTAGCCATCTCTATCGGCTCTTTGTTGTCCGCCTCGATCACCCTTCCCGTTATGGCGATAGTTTTATTTTGTGCCGATGCAATTAGCGTACATAGCGCGAATAAGGTGAGAGTGATGGCTATTCTTTTCATTCAGTGGGATAGTCAGGTATTTTGTGTCAAATACTGATAAAGTATTAATAGGTTGATTTTAAGTCTAAAAGGTTTAAGTTGTAAAACTCAATTCTGTTTTCAAAAATAGCTAAAAAATGTTAACTTAGCCCCTTTTCAAGAACTAACCAAAATCAGGAAGCTGACAAAACGAAAAAACATCAATCCACACATGGAAATCCTATCCATCTATCTGCAACTGCGGCTGAAACAACTGGCTCGACTCTTAGTAGGTGTTGGTCTGCTCAGAAGCTTACTCTTATTCGGCGCAACTGTGTTCACATTTTATCTGCTGGTAAAAACCGAAAACCGATGGATTGCCCCGATAATGGCTATTGTAGGGTTGATGTTCTATCACAATGAGCGAAGAGACAAAGCTTTTCTTCTACTCCAAACCCAAAGCGCCACCACGCTTTTTCGGATAGAATATCTACTTATCGGACTACCATTTATCTTGATTGAAGCCCTGAAGGGTCATTTCCTTGAAGCCAGTGCAGTGGTTGTGACGGCTCTCCTTTTGCCTCAACTGAAAAGTGTGCGATGGAAAACTCCGACCTTTCCACTACCTTTCCTCTATAAAGGTGGATTGGAGTATCTCCGCATGTTTCGCCTTTACGGTTGGATTTATCTTGTCTTATTACTATTGACCTTCCTGGGTGCTTTGCATGGCAATGTTCAAGTAGGGAAGGTCGCCCTGATTGGGTGGGGAGTGATTCAGTCAATGGCCTATTCGCTAGTTTCACAGCGGCAAATGCTCGCCAACTTCTTAAACTACGCCACCTTCCAAAAGCACCTTCTCCGGTCTGTTCTATGGAATGTTGCAGTGACCTGCATCCCCTTGATAGCTATTGTGCTCTGCTTTTCTTTTGATTGGGGAAGTGTCCTGTTTTCGCTATCTGCCATGCTTGGGTGTCTGCTTTACTTGTGGAATATGGGAATGCTCCGCTTCCAGCTTTCTTCCTCTGTAGCAATAGCCTTCTATCAACTTTTTGTGCTTATCCCTTTATTTTTCTTCTCATGCTTTGTACCGTTTTTGCTCATCCCATTTGTGCTGATCAATGGTGTGTGCTATTTAATTCTTAAAAATACGACTAGACAATTATGGAACTGATCACGATAAACCATTTGACTAAGGCCTATGCACAGACAAAGGTGCTTGAAAACCTGTCGACAATCTATGAATCGGGTATGATTTATGGCTTAGTGGGCGAGAATGGAGCAGGTAAGACGACGCTTTTCGATTGCATCATGGGTATCACCACCTATGAGGGCGAGATTCATAAGTCACTTCGTCTCTCTATCGGTTATCTGCCTGCCGAAAGTCATTTCTATACGCTGATAACAGGGCATGAGTATCTGGATTTTTGTATCAAGGCAAAAGGAAAGCGGATAGAAAAACGGCGGATAGAAGAGCTCAACGCCATCTTTCAGTTGCCATTGCAGCGGTATTCCTCTCAATATTCCACAGGTATGAAAAAGAAATTGGCCCTAATGGCACTGCTGTTGCAGGACAATGATCTGTATATCCTGGACGAACCTTTCGATGGGGTGGATCTCTATGGCTGCATCCAGCTAAAGAAAATCATTCATTCACTGAAAAGTGCTGGAAAGACGATACTGGTATCTTCGCACCAAATCACCCTCTTGCACGAACTGTGTGATAGCATTGATTACTTGAATCAGCATCGCATCATCAAAAGGTATATGGGTGCATCAGTGACAGAGATCGAGGAAGATTTGCTGGCTACGATGAGCCTTTCTTGAAGTCTCTTCTGCTATGACCTCGGCAAAAGTGTAAACTTGCAGTTTACTGTTAACAGATATAAACGAAAAAAAAGTCTTCGAAGTAATTTCTAACTCTTCAAATTTGCTGTTTACAAAAGAATTAAATATTTTTGTTATTAATGGTAGCGACCATCATATAAATCTAACCTCTAAAAAAATAAAAAAAGAAATGAAAAAGATAGTTAACAAGACCTTGGTGCTCAGTTTTCTGTGCTTGTTTATAACTATTGGAGCCTATGGACAAGGACGTGAGTACATCAGACAACAAATTAAGGAAAAAGGGGAGTGTCGCAACGTGGCTATAACCAAGACCAATGGCGACTTAATGCTTTATGGCCGCAATGGCTGCTCTAGATCGGGGTGTCCCAGCGACTTGAATGATGCCATCAAGGAGCTGAACAATGACCGTGAATATATCGATGACATCCAGCTCACCGAGAGCGGGCGCTGGCTGATTCTTTGGGGGGACAATGGGCTTCGTTGGAGCGATATCCCTTATAGTTTGGAAAAGAAACTGCGCGAATACAACGCGGATAACGAAGTAATCACTTCGGTAGCTTTCAATGACAGTAACGACTGGATAGTGATCACCACCAACTACTACTGCTCTTCTGACTCCAGAATCAATGACTGGCTGAAGGAGGGAAACGAAAAGCACGGGCAGCTGTGGACGGTCTGCGTCACGGATGATGCCATAGTGGCAGTATACGCAAAGGGATATAAGTTCTTGGGTGAAGTCCCCGAGTCTTTGAAGACCGCTTTGCAAAATACCAAGCTTGATGTGTATCGACTGAAGATAGCGGGTACCGCGTGGTTTTTTGCCGATAAGGAAGGCAGCTACCAATATAGCATGTAGTGCTGCTTGCCTCTGGAAAGGGTGAGGATTGCTAGCTGCAGATCGGAATTATAGATTTCTCCAGACTAAACATAGATAGAGGGAGAGTGTCAAAGGGTATAAACTTTGACATTCTCCCTTCTCTTTTTTTGCGCTTCGGAGAACTCTTTTGTCCCTGCTTTTGACGCAAGGGTGACTGCTTTGCTGGGTAGCCTTGCACCTCTTGCTCAGCACGTCTGCTTGACTTGCTTGCTGAGGCTGCCCTGTGAGAGAATGTGATTTTTTTCTTACTGTGCACATCTGCTGCACTGTTGCGACTGATCTTTGCAAAGTCAAACCAAAAAAACTGAAATTATGAAGGTAGTCTACAGAACTGAAAACACATTGATCATTCGCGAAGGAGAATATTTCTTGACTAATTTGACAAAATCAGAGTCATGGAAAATTCTAAAACAACACCACGATGCCGAGCTTCTGGCTGAGCTGAAAGAAAAGACAGGCTACGAACATGTAGAGCTTGATGTCTTAAAGCAGTTGGCCGATTGTGCTGGGCGTAGCATACCTGCAGCGTGGGGACGCTATGTGGAGTTGATCACCGATGGTGAGTGGCGTGACTATCAGATATCCGACTATCATTTTTCGCCTACCTACTTTCGCAAGGCACTTGCCAAGCGCCGAGGTTGGAAAAAACGCTTCGGCGAATACCTCATCAGTTATTGGGTGCTCTACAACCGACGCATCTACCGCACAGGATATTACATACGACATTGACATGGGTTAGGGGATAGATAAAAGATTTCGAGAAAGTCGTGTTAAATGATACTAACTGAGATCTTTTAGTTGGTCAATTGTTGTGTGCGGATGGAGTAGGTGTCGTAAATTTATCACAATTTTACGACTACCTTCCATCCAATTATGTTAACAGGTAGCCGTTTTTTAACAACACAGAAAAGACTTACTCTATTCCTAAGTGATTGAATAGGATACGATTGAACTGAAAAACTATGCTTTAATATAATATTTGTCTAATCTATGGAATTTAATAAAATATTGGAAAGACGCAACTTGAGCGTCGTTCCACTGCCTTTGTGGAAACTGAAAGTGACTGATGAAGAATATGAGTCACTCAAAAAAGAACTTCGTACAAAGTATGATAGCTACCTGGAATTTGTGGGTTTGGAGCGCGAAGCCGCTTTGTACTATGCGGAGTGGTGGCGTAGGGAATATGATTCGCCTCAAAAGGCGAATCGTAAAATGCCTTTTATGGACCTATGCACCAAAAACAAATCGATGAAAGGCCCTGATCAGCTTTATGAAACAGCGCTAAAGGTAACTGTAGCCACGAAAAAGACTTTCTTAAAAATAGAAATCTATTCGGGACAAAAGAATGACTACTTCTTTTCACTCCTGCTTCAGGGTGGATTGCCTTTTCACCGCATACTTTCGTCTATCGAGAATAAAGGCTCGCAGAGTGTATGGAGAAGGTTCATCCGAGGCTTGGTATTCAGAAATACCGATTTTGATGATTTGGATCTGGGCAAGATAGCCAGTCAGAACAATTCATTGCAAATGTTCTGCTACACCATGGTAGAGGCTGTGCGCGAGAATAATTCCGAACTGCTCCCTTTTGATGCTGAGGGGCAAGGTGCTAGCTATTACCGATACTTGACGCAGGAAGTTGGTGAGGTGGAAAAAGAGGTGAAAGCCCGCAACCCCTTTCGCATCAAATGGAGTTTTTCATTCGATGCGTTGGCTCATAATCTTTCCATTGACTACAATATCCAAGGCCCGCAACAGCTGACAGAGACGTTTCTGGCTCAAAACCAACTTGACGGCAAGAACTTCTTCTCTATCAAAGTGATGGTGGATGACAAGCCCGTATTTACCAATGACTATATACAGAACTATTCGCGTCAGGCTTTCGCTTATAAGAAACCCTATGTGCTAGATACAACGATCGCCATTTACTCCAGCGAGTCGTCAGAAGCATTGCTGACAAGTGGGTTTGATGTGGAGATGCCACACCTGCTTTATCAGGATGATAAGGGCGAATATGTATTGGGCAACAAAATAGGGCATAGAGATTCGGCAGTGCTTGTGCCCGAGTCGTGGATCATCCAAGATGAGGATGCCTATAGCATACAACAATATACCTATAAGGGCCAACCAATGAAGGTGATCTTTCTGCCCAAAGGCGAAATAGCTACTATAGAGCTTATGGATGAAGTAGGTGATGTTATAACATTTGCAGAAAATAAACCGCTGACAGGGACCGAGGTGGTGAGCACCCGTACCATCAATGCGAATATAAAGGAAACGCTGTATGACATGAACGAGGTGCGCTTCTTTAAGCGCCTGGAAGACCAAGGGCGCCAGATTGTCAGCCGTTCGCATGTGAGCTTCCGCGATAAATACGCTAGAGAATGGCGCATGACGCCGACCGTGGGACGCATTTCCGCTAGAATCAAGAATGAGGATGGCACCTATACGGCGCATACGAATTTGATTAATATCGGTCGTCCTATGCATATGGAGACTATAAGTGTAGACGAGAAGTCTTGTGTATTGCGCATCAACTGGCCCGAAGGCAATGTTGTTACTACCTGTGGAACGCAGCTAGACAATGGTGACTGGCATATATTGAAGGAAAACTGCCCTGACAAGAACTATATCCCATTTGCATGTAGTCCTAGAGGCTCGCACAATAGCTTCACTATTTCTTTGAAACTGCCTTTCAAGGGTTTTGTCATCAAAGATATTTTTGGTGAAGAGCTTCAGCGCCACGATTCTATCCCTTATGTGGAGCTGTCCAACTACCGCTATCATATCGTGAATGAAACGATCACGCTTCGTTATGATGGCGAGGATCATATCATTCAGGGGTACAACGATTATGTCACTATAGATGGTCAAAAGAACAGATTGCCTGCCAATGGAACGTTGGATAAGCTGTTTGGTGGACTGTCGATGATACATCAATTGCTGGACAAGACTGCGGGCAATTTGCTTTCGGAAATGGTCGAGGTGGAAGTACATTCTTCTTATCGCCCTAAATTATCATTCATAATCAAGAAATATCCCTATAAATTCAAGGTGGAGAATGGTCTGATCTGGGTCATCGACAATAATGGGAAACAAATAGACCTGCGCTGCAATATCCAACTGCTGTCGTTTGAGAAATACAGCGAAGAGCCCTTGGAGGTTGTTGCCGATGAAAATGGCTGCTATGCCGTGCCAGTTTTGCGCACCGATCTGGGCAAGACGCTTATCGTAAGTAAAGAGCCAGGGTGGGTGTTGCCACAGATGCTAGACCTCACAGCCAAGGTGGAGGGCGATGAAGAGACGGTGCGTCAATATGTGCGACGCGAAGACATAAAGGCGGGAATAAACGCGGAGTTTGTTCAGTCTACTATGGATTCTCCCATTTGGCGGCGTTGTATCTCCTGGTTCAAGAAATGCCGCGATCTCGGCATTCCGTATACCAGTGTGTTAGAGATGGAATGTGTAGCCGATAACCCTACTTATCTGTCGCAGATGGCCTATATGCTTTTCTTGGAAGTGATGGGCAAGAGGGACGAGGAAGACGAATTGATCTCATCACTGCTGGTGATGCAAAGAGACTTGTCTTTCCATTGGTCGTGGCTCAAATATGATTATTGGAATGCCGGTATCTTGTTTGGTTTTATTGGCGAAGACGTAGAAGTGGCAAAAATCATGACTCCTATGGCTTGGTGGATCAATGAAAAAGATCCGTCAAAATTGATCGAGTTGCTGACGAATCCGCAAACGTTCCTGGATGAGTTTATTTTTGATTCCATCTCTAAGTTTGATGTCTTTATGAAACGACTTGCCACTACTTCCGTAAATCGTGAGTTGGAAAGCCGCAATCGTCTCAAAATATCTATAGAAGAGGTGGAAGCGCTTCTTTTCGCTAATGCCAAACGCGAGATCGTAAGTATTTATTATGAATTCACTTTGGGTGTGGTAGCTTCTAAACCTGTCAAGGTAGACGAGAAAATGGGAGATGGCCTCTCTGCATTTTTGCCCAAAGATGGGAACTATTCCAAAAACGAAAAATTATTCCTGCTGTGTGTCAACCTGGTTGCCGCACACTATAGCGGTGAGATCAATATATGGGAATGCAACGAAAAGGTTCGCCGTAGCATACAATACTATTTCGCGCATTTCCCCGATATCTTTTTTCATTATCTAAACATTAAAATGATCGCATGAAATTTCTGAATATATATAAAGAGAGCGAACTGCAAGCTCAACAATCACTGTTGTCTCTGTGGACACCTGGCAATCATGCCCTGCGCCAATCCATTGACAATCTATTGAAGCGCGAACGCTTAATCGCCGAGCCTGTATTTCAGTCATCGTTTGGGTGGACGCCAGTAGTCGATGAGGAGTGGAGGAAATGTTTTGATGATACTGTCATTCAACGACTGGCTATAGACAAGTATCCACCCTATGCACATCAGGCCGAAAGCTGGGAACTGCTGTCCGATCAGAAAGAGAAGAAAAGCATCGTGGTGACCAGTGGTACGGGTTCGGGTAAGACCGAATGTTTCATGTATCCTGTGATGAACGATCTCTATACCAATAAAAAAGACGGAGTCGTTCAGGCGCTGTTCCTTTATCCGCTCAATGCGCTGATGGAAGATCAGAAAGACCGTCTCGGAAAGATGTGCGAGAAGTTGGATCTGACGTTCGGTGTCTACAATGGCCGAACACCGGAAAACGATGCTGCCGGAAAGGCTGTCTACTCATCGGAGGTGAGAACACGCGATGATATACGCAATAGAACACCGCAAATATTGCTCTCTAATCCGAGCATGCTAGAATATGTGATGGTGCGCGACACGGATCAGGAGTTTATCAAACGCTCGGCGGGCGAGCTGCGTTGGATCATCATCGACGAGGCGCATAGCTACTCGGGATCGGCAGCGGTGGAGTTATCCTACCAAATCAAACGAATTCTTTGCGCTTTTGATGTGACGATAGATCAAGTGCGCTTCGCTTGTACCAGTGCCACTATTGGCGGCGAAGAGGGCAGTGAGGGTTTGCGTCAGTTCATTGCCACACTTACCGGACAGGAAGCGAGCAAGATACATATCATTAATGGGTCGCGCATAGTGCCACAAGTGTCCGAAGTAGATGTGCAAGATGTTCTTGATGGAAACGATGTTGACCTGGATGCACAGAATGTCATGGAGCTACGCCAGCAGATCAACCAGGTGGCAGGAATGTCGCTGCGCGAAATATGGAATGTGCTCACGGGCTCACTGCTCAACTATACACCCGAAGGGGCATTGACACTGATCGATAAGCTCTGTGAAGCAAAGATCGGAGAAAATGACAACTTGCTTTATGTGCGTGGGCACTTCTTTATGCGTACCATCAACGGGCTATATGCTTGTGCCAACAAGGCGTGCAGTCACAGCGACGAATCTGTATTCGGGGCATTGACTTCTATGAGTGGTACTAGCTGCAAACACTGTAATGCGCCTATGCTGGAGCTGGTACAGTG
>CAMTPC010000024.1 GCA_947074295.1 uncultured Bacteroides sp.
TGCTATGTCTAATATCAGCACTATCTTAGGTTATTCATCACTAAATTCGCGCGATGTCGCTTATAATAGAGAGATAACAAACCGTTTTGTGTCTGTCTATGGTAATGCAGGTTACTCGTATAAAGGTCTCTATTCAGTAACGGGTAGTTTGCGTTGGGACCGCTCTAATCTGTGGGGAACAAACTCTAAATATCAAAACAAACCGATATGGTCAGTAGGTGCAAGTTGGAATCTGTCCGAAGAAGAATTTTTTAAGCCATCTTGGATTAATCGTCTGAAACTACGCTTCTCGCACGGTATTGGAGGTAATATTGCCAAGGATGCTGCTCCTTATATGACAGCCTATTATAATCCCAACTATAATGTTGGTGGACTATCAGGTGTGGTTGCTAGTCGTCCTAACCCACAGTTGAGCTGGGAAAAAACCATCACAACTAATGTAGGTGTGGATTTTGCGTTCTTTGACAATCGATTTATAGGTTCTTTCGAATATTATAATAAAGAAGGAAAGGATCTTTTGGCTAATACCATGGGTGTGCCAACAGAAGGCTTTGGCTATTCTACTTATAAGGTAAACAACGGTGAAATGCGCAATCGTGGATTTGAAATGACCTTATCCTATGATATTATTCGCAAGCGCGACTGGAATTGGAGTGTGTCGGGCCTTGTAGGATATAATAAAAATAAGGTGACTTATGTGAATATAGAAGCTCCAGTTTCCTATCTGATGCTAGATTATCCTGAGGCATATCCTCGTATAGGTAACCCCTATAATGCAATTTATGGCTATAAATGGGCTGGTCTGAGCGAAGCTGGTATGCCACAAGTATATGATGAAACTGGGGAAATGACAGTTTATCAACCAACAGAGTTGGATGCAATCGTCTATTTAGGTTCATTGACTCCCGTGTATAGTGGATCAATTAGCAGTATGCTACGCTATAAAGGTTTCGATCTATCATTGATGTTAGTTTATGAAGGTGGACATAAGGTGAGAAATACATTCTTGCCCTTCTTAAGTAGTTCATGGTCGAGCGCGGCAGGTGGTTATATTACAAGTCTGGGTAGTGTGAATAGCTCTATCTCTAATCGCTGGAGAGAACCAGGCGATGAGCAATATACGGACATTCCACGCATTGTTTTTGCTGAGAGCTCCGATTATTTATACGATTCGGAAACCATCTATCGTAACGCTAGTATAAATGTTTACGATGCTTCTAACATTCGACTTAGTAATATAAGCCTAGCGTATAACTTCGCGAAAGAATATACACGGAAAATCTTTGTGGAAGGTGCACGTCTACAGTTCAATATAGAAAATGTAGTCACATGGACTAAATCAAAAGAAGCCAAATACATGTTGGGCGGTTATGCTAAACCGACTTATGTGTGGAGTGTTTATCTTAATTTCTAACTCATCGAATAAAAAAGAATTTGATATGAGAATAAAAACAATGAAACATATAATATTGCTGTGTGTAGCAATGCTCGCTTTGACTAGTTGCAATGATTATTTGAATATAGTGCCTAAAGGTGAAAAAATACCTACTACCTACGAAGACTTTGAGTCGATGCTGAGAGATGAATACAGTTGTCAGCGAGTTGATCCTGGTCAGAGTATTATCCTTCTGAATGACTATTATGTGACTTCCATGTATGAAAGTTATTATCCATTTTGGGGTGCAAATTATAACTGGAACGAAGATGTAAACCGTATTGACCTAAACAAAGATGATGAAGGTGTATATTACAATGGTTATGCAGCAGTATCTACATTCAATCTTATTTTGGAAAATATCCCCGATGTGCCAGATGCTACAGCTGAAAATAAACAGATATTGATTGCGCAGGCAAAAGTATTACGTGCGATGTCTTATTTCTACTTGGTAAACTATTATGCAGATCAATATGAAGAGTCAACTGCTTACGAGAAGGGTGGTGTTCCTTATATTACAAGTGCAGATGTTAACGCGCCATATGTTCAAGAATCTGTAGGGAATATCTATGACTACATGTTACAGGATATGAAAGAAGCTATTCCCTTCTTGCCTGAACAGTCAGTGACCAAGCTTCATCCAGATTTGGCTACAGGATATGCCTTTTACGCACAAATCTATCTGCAATTGGGACGCTACCAAGATGCACTCAATTCCGCCGAGGAGGCTTTAAAACGCAACGATGAACTGTTTGACTGGTGTGAATATTATAATGCTAACAAAGAAACGATAGAAAGAGAAAACTATTATCCAAATCTATCAGCCCCTTGCAGTTTTGATTTTGTGGAGAATTATAACTTCAGACATGGTACTAGTTCTTATGCTGGTAGAGAGAAGAATGTGACCACTTGGCGTTCAGAACGTTTTGAAGAAGGTGATTTGCGTTTTGCATCGCGCTGGAAGTATCGCGAAGTTGGAGCAGACAAATACTATTATGCTCTACAGTCTGGATATCATAATTACGGTGGACTCACTACGACACATGTATATTTGATTAAGGCTGAATGTCTAGCTCGATTAAATCGTATACCAGAGGCGATGGCTATCGTTAATAAGATACGAGAAAAACGAATTGCCCCCAATCTTTATACCCCATGGAATGCGTCTGCTGAAAAGGATGCTATTGAGCAGATCGTTAACCTTAAGCTGAATGAAATGATTCTTACTCAAGTCCCTTTCTGCGATCTACGCCGCCTAAATAGTGAAGGTAAATATACATTCACGTTCACTAAGGAGAAAGATGAAAGCACTCTTAGTTTGAAACCTGATTCACATTTGTGGACTATGCCTTTCCCATTAGGAGCTATCAAAAATTCTGGCAATGGTTCTATCTCTCAGAACGTAAGTAAATAATCCAAATATGATTAATATGAAAAATCTACTAGTTTTATCTCTTTTCATCTTGTCCTTGATTTCGTGCTCTCAGAAACCGCAGAATGAGTTCAGAATTAATGGTGTCGTTAATAATGTTCCTGATGGTACAGTTTTTGAATTGATTCCAATTGCTACCCATAAGGAAGAGAAAGCATTAGCAATAGATACCGTTTATAATGGTAAATTTACCTTTACTGGTAGCCTGACTGAACCAAGACTATTGAGTATTCGTGCTGCTAAGCATTATGGTGGATATAATCTGATGATTTCTAATGAGGATGTGAAGTTCTCTGGTGATTATTCATCAGACGATATGGGAGAATATTCTTTATGTACTTTTGATGGTGTGAAACTAAAAGGAGCCTCACTTCAGAATGATTATCTTGATAAGATATCTGTGCGTGAGGAGATGAATAAGATATATACTGAAAATAACGAGAACGCTGCACAATTACATAAAGACTTACGTGATGCCTATAAAGAAAAAGACTCTGTAAGAATTGCCGAACTTCAAGCTAGTGACGCTTATCTAGAAATGGAAAAGGCTGAAGCTAAATTCTTTGAAACAGTGAATGAACGTTACACAAGTCTTATCAGCTCTAACGGGAATTCATTTTGGGGACCTTTGTTGATGCTTGAACTATTGTCTTATTTCGGTGATGAACAAAAGGTGTGGTTCGAAGGGTTCTCTCAAGAAGCCAAAGAAAGCTATTATGGTAAATTAGTTTCTGAAGAGCTTTATCCTGTAGGTATGAAAGGACAGAAAGTACCAGGACTAATTTCAACTGTAAGTGGTAAGGAACAAGATATTATTGGGGATAACCTTGGGGCTAAATATACCATCATTGACTTTTGGGCATCATGGTGTAAACCTTGCCGTAAAGAAATCCCTAATTTGAAGTTAGCTTACGAGAAATATGCACCGATGGGATTGCAAATTATTAGTATATCTATTGATAAGAATGATAAACAATGGAAGAAGGCATTGGATGAAGAGAACCTGAGTTGGCCAAATTATATCGATACGGAAGGCTTTGCTGATACTTATAAAGTGAAATTTATTCCTTCTATTTTCTTAGTGGATAAGAATGGGGTCTTAATAGAAGAAAATATTAAAGGGGAAGCCTTGACTGAACGTTTAGCTGAACTCTTTGCAATATAAAAACAAGTTTGATATTACATTAATTTATTGCGTTATTTGTGTTTTTAGTGAGACTCATGGGATAGCTATTTTTTGGTCTAAATGATTCTAAAATATAGTCTATCTCATGTTTTTGTTTATAAATGGAGGTATCTTCGTAAATAACCTATAAATTTTTAGATTCAATGTTTATAGTTTCTCTAAAAAACTCTATTTTTGTTATCAATAAAGCATAAATTCTGAATATTTATAATAAATTCAACTTAAGTTATGATAAAGCATATCGTGCTCTTCAAGCTAAAAGAAGAGATAGGCAACACTGAAAAGATGGAAGTAATGAATCAATTTAAATTGGCTATTGAAGCTTTGCCGACAATAATTCCAATAATCCGCAAAATTGAAGTTGGCCTCAATATGAATCCTGCTGAGAAATGGGATATTGCTTTGTATAGTGAGTTTGCCTCAATGGATGATTTGAAAGCTTATGCAATACATCCTGCACATGTTGAAGCCGCTAAGCTTCTAGCAAGTGTAAAGGATGAGCGTTCTTGTGTTGATTATGAGGTGTAATTTTTCTCTCTGTATTTAATAAACATATACACATTGATATTCTATTAACGAATGAAAAAGATTTATTCCCTGTTCCTACTTCTGTTAATTGTAGCTTCCGCTTCAGCTCAGATTTTTGAACCCGTTACATTTAAAACCGAATTTAAAAAACTCTCTGATACAGAGGCTGAGATTATATTTACAGCCGCTATTGAGTCTGGTTGGCATCTTTATTCTACAGATTTGGGCGATGATGGCCCTACTTCTGCCTCTTTCAATATCGATAAGATGGAGGGTGTTGAGCTTTTAGGTGTACTAAAACCTATTGGTGATGAAATCTCCAAATTTGATAATCTTTTCGATATGCAGGTACGCTACTTCGAGAATAGCGCAAAGTTTGTGCAAAAATTGAAGTTTACTGCTGCTAAATATTCGATTCAAGGTTATCTGCAATATGGTGTTTGTAACGATGAAACTTGTTTGCCACCAACCAATGTAGAGTTTGAGTTTAGTGGTGCTACAAATTTGGCTACAACTGTATCCGCTAAACCAATAGTGGCTACATCAGAACAAACTGAAACCGTTTCAGAAGAAATCGCTTCCAATGTTATGGCTGATCAAGTTACTCCTGTTGAGCGTGCTGCGCTTGAACCTGATGCATTATGGCGTCCAGTAGTTGACGAACTTCATGCGTTTGGTGATGAGCAGGTAACTGACCGTTCTTGGATCTATATTTTCTTTACTGGGTTTGTAGGTGGTTTGATTGCTTTGCTCACCCCTTGTGTATGGCCTATTATTCCAATGACAGTTAGTTTCTTCCTGAAGCGAACTAAAGATAAAAAGAAAGGTATTCGTGATGCATGGACCTATGGAGCTTCTATCGTGGTAATCTATGTAGCTATCGGTTTGATTGTTACAGCTATATTTGGACCTAGTGCTCTTAATGCACTTTCCACGAATGCTGTTTTCAATATTCTCTTTTTCTTGATGCTGATTGTTTTTGCTGCATCTTTCTTTGGTGCTTTCGAAATAACTCTTCCTGCCAAGTGGAGTAATGCAGTAGATAGTAAGGCTGAAGCTACGACTGGTCTTCTGAGCATCTTCCTGATGGCATTTACCTTGTCATTGGTGTCTTTCTCATGTACAGGACCAATCATTGGATTCCTATTGGTTCAGGTTTCTACGACAGGTAACTTGGTGGCTCCTGCCATTGGTATGCTTGGTTTTGCCATTGCATTGGCGCTTCCTTTTACACTCTTCGCATTGTTTCCAACATGGCTAAAATCGATGCCCAAGTCGGGTGGATGGATGAATGTAGTGAAAGTAACATTGGGCTTCCTTGAATTGGCTTTCGCTTTAAAATTCCTTTCTGTGGCCGATTTGGCTTATGGTTGGAGAATTCTTGACCGTGAAGTTTTCCTTTCTCTTTGGATTGTGATCTTCCTTCTTCTAGGTCTTTATTTATTGGGCAAGTTCAAGTTCAAGCATGATGATGATGAGAATAAGATTGGAGTAACACGTTTCTTCATGGCTTTAATTTCGATTGCATTTGCAGTATATATGATACCAGGTCTTTGGGGTGCTCCATTGAAGGCGGTCAGTGCATTCTCACCACCAATGTCTACTCAGGATTTGAATTTATATAATGATGAAGTTCATGCAAAATTTGATGACTATGATTTGGGTATGGAATATGCACGTCAGCACAATAAACCAGTTATGCTTGACTTTACAGGGTATGGTTGTGTCAATTGTCGTAAGATGGAATTGTCAGTGTGGACCGATAATAAAGTACGTTCACTGATCAATGATGATTATGTATTGATCACGCTTTATGTAGACAATAAAACTCCACTTAAAGAGCCTGTTACGGTGACCGAAAATGGAAAAAAACGTATTCTTCGTACTATAGGTGATAAATGGAGCTACTTGCAAACCGTTAAGTTTGGCTATAGTGCACAGCCTTTCTATGTGCTGCTCAATGATGAAGGAGTACCTTTGACTAAAGCTTATAAATTCAATGAAAGTATCCCCGATTATATCGATTTCCTAGAAACGGGTTTAAAAAATTTCAAGAATCAGAAATAGTCTCGTTATATTCATAAAAAAAGCTCAATGTTCATGACATTGGGCTTTTTTTATGCTATTAAATATTTAGGATCAGTTGTTTTGGCTCAAATTAATTACTGTTTAATTGCCGATTAAACACCCTTAAAATAGTCTTTGAGAATTTCTCTCTGAATAAAAGGGGATTCTTTCGTAGAAGAAAGCCTATTCTTACACGAAAGAATCCCCTTTTATATTTATCCAAGTTTCTATTTCTTATGAGTTAGATTATCAGTGTTTTACGAAGTAGTTCAGTCTGAATAAACTCTTGTTCTTGTGATATTATGATAAGATATTCATCCAATCATCAAATATTTAAGGGCATCGTTAATGTCGACGGTTATTTAGGTGCCACTGGCATTAAGTTTTTATTTATACTTGGTGTTCGAAAAATGGTATATAAATAATGGGCTGTCTTTCATACGAAAGACAGCCCATCATGATAATAGGATATATTATTATAAGACAATTATAATAAGAAACCAAGCAAGATACCGGCAGCTACAGCCGAACCGATTACACCTGCCACGTTTGGACCCATAGCGTGCATCAATAGGTAGTTAGTTGGATCATATTCCAAACCTACTACTTGTGAGATACGAGCAGAGTCAGGTACTGCGGATACACCCGCATTACCGATAAGTGGGTTGATCTTGTTGTCTTTGCTCAAGAAGAGGTTGAATAACTTCACGAACAATACACCAGATGTGGTAGCGATAACGAATGAAAGCGCACCCAAAAGGAAGATCTTTATTGAATCCCAAGTGATGAACTCAGAAGCTTGCGTAGAAGCACCTACTGTCAAACCTAGAAGGATAGTGATGGTGTCGATAAGCGGACCGCGAGCAGTCTCAGCCAAACGACGAGTCACACCACTTTCTTTTAGTAAGTTACCGAAGAACAACATACCCAACAATGGTAAGCCCGAAGGAACCAAGAAAGTAGTCAGCAACAGACCTACGATAGGGAAGATCACCTTCTCAGTGTGCGAAATCACACGGGGAGGTTTCATGCGGATCAAACGTTCGTGTTTAGTGGTCAACGCCTTCATGATAGGGGGTTGGATTACAGGTACCAGCGCCATGTACGAATAGGCCGATACCGCAATGGCACCCATCAGGTTAGGAGCGAGCTTGGATGATAGGAAGATCGCCGTAGGACCATCAGCACCACCAATGATACCGATAGCACCAGCCTGCATCGGATTAAAGCCGATAGCCAAGGCAATCATATATGCACCGAAGATACCAAACTGTGCCGCCGCACCAATCAACATCAACTTAGGATTAGAGATCAATGCCGAGAAATCGGTCATAGCCCCAATACCTAGGAAGATGAGCGGCGGATACCAGCCGGACGTAACACCTCCGTATAGAATGTTCAATACTGAACCCTCTTCATAGATTCCCACCTTCAATCCGGCATCCATATTGAAAGGTATGTTACCAATCAGAATACCAAAACCGATAGGAATAAGTAGCATAGGCTCGAACTCGTGAGCGATGGCCAAGTAGATAAAAATCAAGCCGATGACAATCATGGCCACATGTCCCCAGGTTGCATTGTAGAAGCCTGTGTATGTCCAGAAGTCGGCAAGGTTATTTCCTAGAAAATTAAAAAATTCTCCCATATTATTCGATGATTAGCAGGTCTGTACCTTCCAATACAGAATCTCCCTTGTTTACATTAATTTTAGTAACTGTGCCGTCTTTATCCGCATTGATGTTGTTTTCCATCTTCATCGCTTCCAGGATAATCACTGTTTGGCCTTTCTTCACTACATCACCTTCTTTCACCTTCACTTCAAGGATCACGCCTGGAAGAGGAGATTTAACAGCCGATTTAGAGCCCCCTGCAGCCGGAGCTGGTTTAGAAACGTGTGTAGTAGGTTGTGCTGCCACTGGGCGAGCCACAACAGGACGCGGAGCTGATTTTGGAGCTTTCTCCATCTCTACTTTATAAGGAGTGCCATTTACCTCAACATGGGCAATGTTATCTTCGATATCGCCGATACAAACTTTGTATATGTTACCGTTGATCGTATATTTATATTCTTTCATTGTTTTATGAATTTATGGTATTGTTATTTTCTATTTGGAGTTTCGCGAAGCGTATAAATCTTCGAGCTCCATGGCGAGTATTTACGTTTCACAGGAGTGATGGTCAGGATAGTATCTTCCATGTCATGAACATCATTCTGCATTTCGTGCATAGCCATAGAGATAGCAGCAAATACTTCTCCTGGAGCTTGTCCCAATTTCTTCTCAGCGGCTTCTTTGTGGTCAGTGATACCTTTAGCGCGCATAGCATTGCGTCGGCTCAATGAAACAGAAATATTACCGATAATTTTAAAGATAATGAACAGTAACAATAAACCCGAGAACACAACGGTCATTGCCGAAATGGCCATACCGATACCCGAACGGTCTTGTTCTTGGAAGTTCTCTACTTTGTTGTTGCTGTCATTAGTGAGATTGTTTGTGTTGGGAGTCACATATCTATTCTCACTACCATCTTTCACTTCCCAAATTTCGCTACCATCCTCAGTGCGAGCAAGAGACTGGTTAGCTTTAAGTGTGCCAGCTGGAATTTCTACCTCATCCAATAGTTTACCACCCGAATCATAAAGTCTGATAACATTATTCTCGCTAGGGTTCAATACGAAGTTGGTGTGGAAAGTACCGCGTCTTGGTTCGCCATCGGCCCAGAACAAGCTGTGCTGACGAGGTTTAATCACGGTCTCTACATCTCCTTTTGGGATAATATAGGTGATAGGCTCATTATTTCCGTTCTGGACCTCAATCCGGTGAGCCGAAATATCTGTGCTACCAAATGAACGATTGAATATTTCGATCCATGCACTGTGTACACCATAGTCGTCCTGTAAGTTGCTTTCATTGTCTAGAAGCACCTCATTCAGCAACAACTTGTTGGTCGATCTTTGCTCTTGACAAGAAGAGCAGAAGACCAATACAAGAAGCATTGAAAGGAATATTCCGTTTTTTATTTTATTCATAATCGTTTTTGTTTACGTTTAAAGAATGGATTACAATGGAATATTACCGTGCTTCTTAGCAGGATTGCTCAACTTCTTAGTTTGTAGTTGTTGCAATGCGCGGATGATGCGGAAACGAGTGTTACGTGGTTCGATCACATCATCAATGTAGCCATACTTAGCTGCGTTGAAAGGATTGGCGAATAGTTTGTTGTATTCAGCTTCTTTTTCAGCCAAGAATTGAGCTGGATTAGCTTGCTCTTTCGCTTCGCGAGCATAAAGCACCTCTACAGCACCAGCACCACCCATTACAGCGATTTCTGCAGTTGGCCATGCATAGTTCATGTCACCACGTAGTTGCTTACAGCTCATCACGATATGCGAACCACCATAAGATTTACGAAGAGTAACAGTTACTTTAGGTACAGTAGCTTCACCATAAGCATAAAGCAATTTAGCACCGTGTAAGATCACACCATTGTACTCTTGGCCTGTACCTGGAAGGAAGCCTGGTACGTCTACCAATGAAACGATAGGAATGTTGAAAGCATCACAGAAACGTACAAAACGACCTGCTTTGCGTGAAGCGTTGCTGTCCAAAACACCAGCCAAGTATTTAGGCTGATTTGCCACGATACCTACCGACTGACCATTGAAACGAGCAAAGCCGATGATAATATTTTTAGAGTAGTCTCTTTGAATTTCAAGGAATTCGCCATTGTCCACGATTGCAGCGATAACTTCGTACATATCGTAAGGCTTATTAGGGCTATCAGGAATGATTTCATTCAACGAATCTTCTAGACGATCGATAGGGTCGTTACAATCCATATATGGAGCTTCTTCCAGGTTGTTTTGTGGAATATAGCTCAATAAGCGACGGATCATTGCCAAACCTTCTTCTTCTGTAGATGCTGTGAAGTGAGTTACACCCGATTTAGAAGAGTGTACGCTAGCGCCACCTAGTTGCTCTTGTGTCACATCTTCACCTGTAACAGTCTTCACTACTTTAGGACCAGTCAAGAACATGTATGATGTATTTTCCATCATCAGCGTGAAGTCCGTCAAAGCAGGTGAATATACAGCACCACCGGCACAAGGACCAAAGATACCCGAGATCTGAGGAATCACACCTGAAGCAAGAATATTGCGTTGGAAGATTTCAGCATAACCAGCCAAGGCATTGATACCTTCTTGGATACGTGCACCACCCGAGTCATTAATACCGATAACTGGAGCACCCATCTTCATGGCTTGATCCATGATTTTGCAAATCTTCAATGACATAGTTTCAGACAACGAACCTGCAGTCACTGTAAAGTCTTGTGCAAAGATATATACTAAACGGCCATCAATTGTACCACAACCAGTCACTACACCATCGCCTGGGTAGTGCTTTTTGGCCATACCGAAGTTAGTGCATCTGTGTTCTACAAACATATCCATCTCTTCGAAGCTACCTTCGTCTAGAAGCATAGCAATACGTTCGCGAGCTGTATATTTGCCTTTTTCATGTTGTTTGGCAATCGCCTTCTCACCACCACCATTACGTGCTTCAGTGCGACGTTCAATTAGCTCTTTAATTTTGTCAAGCTGGTTACTCATGATTATTTTTTATTTAAAGGTTTTGAATATTTCCACGGGCAAATAGCAGACAAACTGGTCTTTCATTTCCCCGAGGAAATATTCATTCATCTATTGTTTTCTTTCGATTATATTTTGTTTAGTCTTCGCAAAGCTCAGTCAATACGCCTTGAGTAGATTTTGGATGAAGGAAAGCGATGCTTAAGCCTTCGGCACCTTTACGAGGCGCTTTGTCAATCACGCGAATACCTTTTTCTTCGCATTCTGCCAAAGCGTTGGCAACACCATCTTCCACAGCAAAAGCGATGTGGTGGATGCCAGGACCTTTGTTCTCAAGATATTTGGCGATTGTGCTTTCAGGTGAAGTGGGTTCGAGAAGTTCAATCTTAGTGTCACCAACTTTCAAGAATGCAGTTTTTACCTTTTGGTCTTCTACAGTCTCAATGTTGTAACATTTCAGACCCAAAACATTTTCATAATAGGGAAGGGCTTCTTCGATGCTTTTTACAGCGATGCCCAAGTGTTCAATGTGTGAGATTTTCATAATTTAATTATTAAATACTTGAATTCTTTCAATATTTTGAAATAAACAGCACAAAGAAAGCCAATTCTTATTTAATAAAGAAATATTTCTGCAATTTATTTTAGAAGTCTATGAGTAGTCTCACGTTGATTTGACGGGATGTCAAATAGTTGGGAACTGCAAATTGATTGTTGCTTACATCAGTCACCCAGTAGTAGGAGTTTACATTGCTAATATTAAGCAAGTTGAATACGTCCAGACCCAGCCATATCGTTTTTAAGTTGCGTCCAAAACCGCTGATGTGACGGTCGGTATTGTCAAATAATATGCGCGACATACCTATGTCTACACGGCGATAGGGCGGGGTGCGAAACACAGCACCCTCGCGTCCGCTGTGCGGCGGACCAAATGGCAAACCACCTGCCAATGTGCCTTTAAGATTCATTTTCCATTTCTTGCTTCCTGGAAAATAATCAGTAAAGTAGAGCGAGAGATTATAGCGTTGGTCTGTTGGACGCGGCAGCCATCTGCCATCAATTTTTTCCTCAGTTTTCATGATCGACACACTAAGCCATGAGTCAGTTCCAGGTACAAATTCACCGAATATCTTCATGTCCAGTCCCATGGCATAGCCGCTGGCTATATTCTTACCGTAATAGTTGATACGTACATTGTCCACGTCATAGGGAATCAAGTTGCTCAATGCTTTGTAATAGAATTCGGCAGAAAACTTGAACGGACGATCCACTGCGCGGAAACTGTAATCGCCACCAACTACAAATTGTATAGAACGTTGCGACTTAATGTCTTTATTGAGTTGCACTTGCCAAATATCATCCTCATAGACCATCTCTCTAAATTCCTTGTAAAATGGTGATTGATAATAAATGCCCGTTGCAGCTCTCAGTGTAAAGCGTTCGTTAAAGGCGGGGATTAAAGCCAGTGATGCCCTAGGGCTGAAGATGAACTCCTTATTCCAACTCCAATAACTACCACGTATACCTGCCGTAAGCGTGAAGAGTCCCATTGGCGAGCGAAAGCGATAGCTGTCTTGTGCATAGAAAGAAAGCCGGTTGCTCGAAATATCATTGCGCGAAGTCAAGGAATAGATAAGTTCAGGACCCTGTGGGACATGAGGAAGCGAGTATCCAGCCGAATCGCGCATTTCCCATTCGCGTAATCTTTCTTTAATATGTTCATTTTTCAACTCTAGGCCCCAACGGATGCTATGGCTACGCACCTGGCTCAAACCATTGATTGAATAGCTTTGCACGGTGCTTGTCAGGTAGTTGCGCGCATGTTCCATGTAAGTTCCCACTCCCACAATATCACCCGAGTCGCTATCTTCTCCATTGCTACTGGTGTCATCCGAGTCGTTGAGCCAATATTGACCTGTGATATCATAGGTCACTTGCTCTTTGCTTCGAAAAGCCGATGCTTGGAAGGTTATATTGTTGAAATCATTGAACTTATAAGTCAGATTGGCAGCACCAAAAAAGGTGCGGAACAAATCCTTTTCTTGTCCATCGAAATAGACCTTAAACTCTCTTACCGATGCCAAGGTGCCAAAGCGTGTATATCGGTCGGCCGGTTTGAAATTGTATTTGTTTTGGGATATATTACCGATGAATCCTACCTCCCATCTTTTGGTGATATTCCAAGTGAAATAGGTTTGATAGTCGATGAAACTGGGATCGTATTCACCTTTCGTATCCAATGTGCCGAGCAGATAACTATTGGTTTTGTAGCGCACTCCATTGGTCCACGACCACTTGTTATTGCCGACCCCGATATAGGCAGAAGCTCCCAATAAGCTGATAGACGTAGTGGCCTCGAACTGTGTAGGTCTTTTGTAGGTGATGTCTAGCACTGACGACATCTTATCGCCATAGCGAGCCTCGAATCCTCCCGAAGAAAAACCGACATTGGAGACCATGTCTGGGTTGATGAAGCTAAGTCCTTCTTGTTGTCCCGAGCGAATCAGTAATGGGCGATAGACCTCAATGCCATTGACATAAACCAGGTTCTCGTCATAGCTACCCCCACGCACATTGTATTGCGAACTCAATTCGTTGTTGGAGCTCACACCTGCCTGTGTTGCGATGATCGATTCTATGTTGCCTCCCGATGCATCGGGCATCATCTTATTGGCTTTCATGTCAATTTGCTGTACAGTGTTGGTCTGTCTACGTGTTTCGGTCACCGTCACTTCGCCTATCTCGTAGCCCAAGGCGGGAAGTATGATGTTGATGCTTATATTGCCCTGTGGGCGTACCAGTGTTCGTTTGCGCGTGTTATAGCCTATCATTGAATAGATGATAGTGACACTATCTCGCGAAGCGAATTTTAGAGAATAGCGTCCTTTTAGATTGCTGACAGTGCCAATGGCAGTGCCTTCGATTCGGACAGTTGCCAGCTCCACTGGCTCACCGTTCTCATCGACTATGGTGCCACCCACCTTAACCTCTTGCGCAAAAGAAGTTAATGAGAAGAAAAGAAAAAATATAATTACAGATAATTGGACCTTCATTCGTACCGTGTTTCAAAACGTTTTATGTTTTGCAGGCATGTTTGACTATAGTTGAGTGCATTTTTGTAATGTCGAAATTACTGTATTGCTGACGACGGCTACTCATCATGCTAGCGAAGGCTGGTTAGCAGGCCTTTTAGGGCTGATCACCATGCCGGTCAAGGCTTTCCATGTTACTATTAATGGGTCAGAAATACGCAATAAATAAATACACACAGATGATAGCCCTAATGACTGCAAAATCACTATCAAATATATGTAATAACGAGAAAAAGAGGCTAAACGTATAGTTTGATGCATAATTTATTTAGCCATCGCCAGCGAAAACAGAACCAGCGACGCGTGCCGCTTTGCTTTCCACCAAACCGGAGAGCAAAATCGCGATAGCCATGATATTTAAAAGACAGCCCTACATCCATAAATTCAAAATGTTTAAAACCTCTTTCGAAAGCATCGCTTAATGCAGCCCAGACGGCAAGCACACCAGGATATTGTTTGGCGTAGCGTTTTTTCTTGCCACCCGAAAAGCGTAGATAAGCATTGCTCCCCGAATAGAAGCAAAGTGAGCTGCCAATAATCTTGCCTTTATAGCGTACTGTAAACATTATTGCCTCTTTATTTTGGCTGAGACTATCGAAAATATTCTCGAAAAATGCTGTATTGGGGAAATGCTCTCTCAAAAAAGTACTATCAATCTTGTGGAGTGTGCGTGCAAATTCATCAATCTCTTCGCGGGTCTTTACTTCGTGTATAGTAGCACCGTTGCTCAAGCCTTTGCGCACTTGTCGTATGCGTGATGTGCTCATGCGTTCTTCCACTTTCCGTTGGCTATGCAGTGAGTTTCTCACTCGCGACCAGTTGATGGGAAAATAATCATTCTCTCGGAAGTATTTATAACCAAATAACGAATTGTCCAAATTGCGAAACTCCATCATAAATGATTCTCTGAAGGCTTCTTTCGTGAGGTGTTCCAGCATGGCACCAAAGATATCTTCGCGCTGGTTTTCTTCTACAAAATATTCTCCATTGTTAAAGACATATCCGCGCTTAAAAAAGAAAGGTGGAAAAAGTATGCGCACTGTGCGGATGCCTACCAGTATCTTGGCTAACAGGGAGTTGCCGTCTGTAGCAGTGATAAGGAGAGGTGTAAATCCGGGTGTTTTGGCATATATGTTGAAGAGGCGGTTAGAATGAAAAAGGCTCTCTCCCGGCAACTCCGGCAGATTGCTTCCACGGCGATATGTAGTCAGTTTGAGAGCCATTATTTGCAAATTTATAAAAAAAATGTTTATTCCATCTTGGAAGCTATATTATTCATTACCCTATACTATGTTTGATAAGGTGTGCCGATAGCTGTTTCCTTTTTTTAATTGAACGGTTGGTGCATGAAAATGTTTGTTCCTCTGCCCTCCAATTTGGTTTTAGTGTTATCTTTGCGTCAATTAGTAATCTCCTAAAAAGACTTCTAAAATGGAAAAATTTAGCGAACTGATAAAGACAAGACGCAGCATGCGTAAATATACTACTGAAGAGTTGACGCAAGAAGAGGTGGTATCACTACTTAAAGCAGCTTTAATGTCACCTGCTTCAAAACGCTCTAACCCATGGCAATTTGTAGTGGTAGATGATAAAGAGACACTCAAAACACTTTCGGTTTGCAAGGAGCACGGTTCTACGTTCTTGGCCGATGCTGCATTGGCAATTGTGGTGATGGCTGATCCCTTGGCGAGTGATGTCTGGATTGAAGATGCCTCTATTGCCTCTGCTTTCATACAGCTTCAGGCCGAAGATCTTGGTCTGGGTAGCTGTTGGATACAAATACGCGAACGCTTCACTGCTACGGGTTTGACTTCCGATGAATTTGTGCATGGTGTATTAGGTATTCCTTTACAGATGCAAGTTCTTTCTATTATAGCTATTGGGCATAAGGGAATGGAGAGAAAGCCTTTTGACGAAGCGCATTTGCAGTGGGAAAAGGTGCATATCAATAAATTTGGAGGACAGTAAAAGATGGCAGCAGCTAAATCGGCCAATAATAAAGACACTTACAAAGCTACCGCCTTAAGCTTTATTGTCATTGGAGCTTTGATGCTCTTCGATAAGATATTCTCTTTTCGCTCAATGGGCATGGAGTGGATCATGCAAAAGGATAATTTCTTGCTTTATGCAGGTGCCATATTCTTGATTTTCAAGAAGGACAAGTCTATCGGTCTGATACTACTGGGTTTATGGCTGATGATGAACATTGGTCTGGTGATTTCCTTATTGGGTGCTGTCTCTGGGTATTTGTTGCCGCTTACACTGCTTCTGGTAGGGGGAGTTCTTTATTTCGTTTCGACACGCTGATGAAAAATAAAAAAGGTTTTAAGATCGTATTTGTGGGAGCTGGTAATCTGGCTACTCATTTGGCTGTGACATTGTATAGATACGGCTTTGCTATTACACAAGTGTACAGCCGCACATCGACCGCTGCTGCACACTTGGCCCAACAAATTGAAGCAGATCATACGGCAAACTTACAGGAGATTGTAACTGATGCTTCACTTTATATCGTATCGTTGACAGATGCGGCTTTTATAGAGTTGTTACCAGATATTGTTGAAGGAAAGCGAAAAGACGCTTTATTTGTGCATACTGCAGGCACCATACCTATGGATGTGTGGCATGGTTTTGCCGATCGATATGGAGTATTCTACCCCATGCAAACATTTAGTAAACAGCGTCAAGTAGATTTTACCCAAATTCCTATTTTTGTGGAAGCTAATACTAAGGAAGACACAGCACTACTTTTCAATATGGCATCAGAAATATCACGAAAAGTGTATGAGGCCACTTCCGAACAAAGGAAGAAATTACATGTGGCAGCTGTTTTTGCATGTAATTTCACAAACCATTTATATGCCCTTACAGCCGAACTTCTACAGAAAAGCGATTTGCCTTTCGATGTCATGTTGCCATTGATTGACGAAACATCGCGCAAAATACATACACTGACACCACATGATGCGCAGACTGGTCCTGCTAAGCGTAATGATGAACTCGTAATGGAGGAACATCTACGTATGCTAAGTGATACTCCTGAGATTGCAAAAATCTATGCGATACTGAGCGAAAGTATCGCGAATCACCATAAAACAAAGGAATAGATGAGTACAATAAACTATGATTTGAAAAAGATAAAGGCATTAGTGTTCGATGTGGATGGCGTGCTGAGTGCAGATGTCATTCCGCTTCATCCTTCGGGCGAACCCATGCGCACAGTCAATATTAAGGATGGCTATGCTATACAATTGGCTGTGAAGAAAGGTCTGCATATCGCCATAATAACTGGCGGTAACTCCAAGGCTGTCTTTGAACGATTTGCTGCACTGGGTGTGTCGGATATATATATGCGTTCGGCTATTAAGATTCATGACTATCGAACTTTTCGTGATAAATATGGTTTGAAGGATGAAGAGATATTGTATATGGGAGATGATATACCAGATATGGAAGTGTTGGGTCAGTGTGGACTGTCTTGTTGCCCTCGTGATGCCGCGTATGAGGTAAAATCTATCGTGCGCTATATCTCACATGCAGCCGGAGGATATGGATGTGGACGCGATGTCATTGAACAAGTGATGAAGGTGCAAGGCAAATGGATGTCTGATGAGGCCTTTGGTTGGTAAATCCTTTTAAAAAAGAGTATATGCTTGACAATTTGAAGAAATACAAAGTGGTGTTGGCTTCTAACTCACCACGTCGCAAAGAGCTACTTTCGGGGTTAGGGATAGATTATGTGATAAAAACCTTGCCCGATATTGATGAATCATATCCCGAACATTTGAGTGAGGAGGAGATACCAGCACATATCGCTGTCAACAAAGCGAATGCATACAAAGACATAATGGCAGATGACGAATTGCTAATAACAGCAGATACTATCGTTTGGAAAGACGGTGAAGTGTTGGGTAAACCCGAAGACAGAGAGGATGCCATGCAGATGTTGCGAAAATTATCAGGTAAAAAGCATCTGGTGATTACGGGAGTTTGTCTGGCTACGACGAAATGGCAAAAGCATTTTACGGCTACTACCGAAGTGACTTTTGCTGTACTTTCCGATGATGAGATAGCCTACTATGTGGATCATTATAAACCTATGGACAAAGCGGGCGCTTATGGCGTACAAGAATGGATAGGATATGTAGGTGTAGAGTCAATCATCGGCAGTTTTTATAACGTAATGGGTCTCCCCATACAGAGATTATATGGGGAGTTAAGAGCTTTAGACTAAGTCGGCTATTAAAGGTAGCTCATCTGCCGAAATACCTTGAGCCAGCAAATAGTCCTTGTCCTTATAGAACAGTTCGAGGAAATGATCTTTGCTCTTTAGCATTTCAGCCGCTTTATGATAATAGGAAGCGGCTTCGCTAAAGGCACGTGTGCAACATGCAATATGACCTGCATTGAGAAAATCTGTGGCGTTGGGATTCTTTTCCATTACTTTGCGACAGTATTTCATGGCTTGTTCATTCTTCCCTAATACAAATGAACACCATGTAATTCCTCTCAATGCTTTAATAGAGCTATTCTCTAGATAATCCAGCTTGAAGAAATATTTCAGGGCTTCTTCGTATTGACTCAATTCTGCATAACAGCTACCAATGAGGTAGATGCTTCTTGAATTCTCGGGCGACGACTCGAGCACCTTATTATACCATTCGATGGCTTTTGCAAAATCTCTTTTCAGACGATAACAATTGGCTATATGGCGATTGCTCCACTGGTTGTCTGGACTGATTGTATCAGCTTTAAGATAGGCTTGAAGGGCATTGTCTATCTCGCCATTCTTTTGCAACGCGTATCCCAGCTTCTGATAAAATTCCGCTTCATATACTTTACTGCCATTGAGTGCCACTATTTCGTTGCAAACTTCTATTGCTTGTGTCCAACGTTCTTTTTTTATAAAGAAGTTGAGAAGTTCTGTCAAAGTAGATTCATTATTAAGATACTCTTTTAGCAAAGGAAGCTTATGCAAGTCGAATTTCTCTTTGAAAAGATTGACGAAATCTGTGCGATAATAACTAAGTTTAAAGAAACGATATAAATCCTGCAAGTATTGATTACTCACAACATGAGTCTGTTCGGATAACTTCTTGAAATTCTGCGCTTCCGAACTGTCCATGAAACTCTCCATTTGTTGTTCTGTGAGTTGGCTGAATACTGCATTGCGTTGCGAAGCAGGTAATTGTTGCATGATGAACAAGAGCGAGTATTTGTCGCTATTACAGAATATACCTGTTTCTAATATCATGTTGAACATCTTATTCTCACTTTCCTCTTTTTCGAGGATACGATATACATCGGGCTGCAACCTATCGAATAGATAGAACCAATGATGTATTTCGCGGAAGAAAGCGAAGCCTTTTAATCCTGCAAAAGTACTCATCTGCACATCTGCTCCTTCCATTTGCAAATCGTTCATTTCGCGTAGCTTGTCACCAATACCTGTCTGATCGATAAGATGTTCCCAGTCTGGATTACCATCGTTTCTTTCGTCATCAGCATCATCCTGATCAAATCGATTGAAGTGCATATTAGGCACGTTTTTAATCATTTCGGGAATGATTTCCTCGCGCATCTTTTTATCAATTTTCTCTGTTTCTTGCGCCATTAATATCTGTTTGTAGATACGTATTAAATCGCTAGCCAGAGTTTTTTTTTCGGCAGCCATCTCCAATAGTGTCGGGAGTTCCGGATATAACAATAAACGCTCGGTGTAGATATGTATGATAAATACCAAACCTACCAGTGCACGTTGGGCTACAAGTGTATTATCGCTGGTATAGGCCTCTATAAACCATTTAAGTTTATAAATATCAAAACAACTGAAAAGGCTCAGGGTGACAGCGCTGCAAAATAAGCTTTTAGCGTTCTCGGGAATATGGGGAGAGGTCAGGAGTAGTTGAGCTTGAGCCTGCTCTTCGGTAGACCACATACTGTTGGTCCATACATTCATAAATAGCTGGCGAAGCATTTCTTCATAATCCTTGAGAATCTCTTCTTTCTTTTCCTTGGAGAAAAGGCTACCTATTGAGAAATCATCCTGAAAGGCTTCCAAGCGACTGATGATATTGCCTAATTGATAAGGTGATGAAGTCGCTGCCTGCTTACGACGCATGGAGTGATAAAGCTTGGTAGAAGATTCATCAAGCATAAGGAGCTGTGCTTGATCAGAAATGGTAGTTGTACGTGCTAGTAATTTAAAGTAAAGTTTTATGCGCTCAGGATCATTAATCCCATCTTTCATATAATTGAGCATATATTGATAGGAAGTTGAGATCTGCTCTAATTGCATGCGCAATTCATAATCACTACTGCTATATAGAAATGAGTCGAGTTGGGTGAGTGCTTCTTTCAGTCTTTTCTCTTTAATTAACTGATTGATATAGTCATGCTGTTTGGTTATTTCTTTTTCATTCATATCAGGGCTCTTCTAGTGTATATGATATTGCCGACAAAAATAATGCCAAATTGCTTGTCGAATACAATTGGGACTAAGAAATATTGGCTAGGGATATTAAAAAAGGGAATGTCAGTACTGACATTCCCTTTTTAATATTTCAATGTTCGTTGATATCGATGATTATTTTTCGATAGCTGCAATACCTGGTAGTTTTTTACCTTCGATAGCTTCGAGCAAAGCTCCACCACCTGTCGAAACATAAGATACGCCATCAGCAAGACCGAACTTGTTAACGCAAGCAACAGAGTCGCCACCACCTACTAGTGAGAAAGCGCCATTCTTAGTAGCTTCTACAATAGCTTCTCCTACTGCACGAGAACCTGCCGAGAAGTTGTCGAATTCGAATACACCTGTAGGACCATTCCAAAGGATAGTCTTAGAGTTCTTGATTACATCAGCGAAAAGCTCCATTGTCTTAGGGCCGATATCAAGACCTTGCCATCCGTCAGGAATTTCGTTGGCAGGGCAGATTTGAGTATTAGCATCATTAGAGAAAGCGTCTGCAACTTTATCGTCAACAGCCAAAACAAGTCTTACGTTGTTTTCTTTAGCTTTCTTGATGATATCTAGAGCCAAATCTAATTTATCATTCTCAACGATTGAAGAACCGATTTTGCCACCGATCGCTTTGCTGAAAGTATAAGTCATACCACCGGTAAGGATAAGATTATCTACCTTAGCAAGAAGGTTTTCGATGATTTCGATTTTAGAAGATACCTTAGAACCACCCATGATAGCAGTGAATGGACGCTGAATGTCATTCAACACTTTATCAACAGCTTTTACTTCTTTTTCCATCAAATAGCCAAACATCTTATGGTTTTTGTCGAAATATTCAGCGATAAGGGCTGTAGAAGCATGTGCACGGTGAGCAGTACCAAATGCATCATTCACATAGCAATCAGCATAAGAAGCTAGTTTCTTAGTGAATTCTTTTTGGCTCTCTTTTACTTTCTTTTTAGCAGCAGCCTTTTCTTCATCAGTTGCATCTTCGGCCAAACCGCGTGGCTTACCTTCTTCTTCAGGATAGAAACGAAGATTTTCAAGAAGAAGAACTTCGCCTGGTTGCAATGCAGCAGCCTTTACAGCAGCGTCTTCACCAATACAGTCATTTGCGAATTGTACTTCTACACCAAGAAGATCAGACAAATGTTTTTGAATATGTTTTAGCGAAAACTTAGCGTCAACGCCTTTTGGACGACCAAGATGAGAACCAATGATGATGCTACCACCGTCAGCTAAGATTTTCTTCAGCGTAGGAAGAGCTGCACGCATACGAGTATCGTCAGTAATGTTGAAGTCTCCGTCTAGAGGAACATTGAAGTCCACACGAACAAATGCCTTTTTATTGGCAAAATTAAATTGATCAATAGTCATAATTACAATTCGTTTAAAAGTGTTAGTCTTTTTTCTGAATGTCGCAAAGTTACAATATATTTCTATTTTTAATATATTGCGTCCCTTATTTATTTATTTAAATATCTGATTTTTTTAACTTCATATGGGAAGTGCTTTCTTTACATAGCAACTGTAAACCGCAATTCTCGCACTTTGGTGAACGCGCTTGGCAAACATACCGGCCATGCAAGATCAGCCAATGATGGGCAATAGGTAAGAGCTCGGCAGGTATATTGGCTAATAATTCTTTTTCGACGGCAAATGGAGTGGTTGCTTTTTTATTGACCAAGCCCAATCGATGGCTTACTCTGAATACGTGTGTGTCAACGGCCATGGCTGCTTTGTTATAGACTACAGATTGTATGACATTTGCTGTCTTGCGTCCTACTCCAGGAAGCTTGATTAATGATTCTAAAGTGTCAGGTACCTCACTGTTGAAGTCTGCAACAAGCAGCTTGGCCATACCCACGAGATGTTTTGCTTTGTTGTTGGGATAAGAAACACTACGTATATATTCAAAAACAACATCGGATGAAGTCGCTGCTAAAACTTCAGGCGTGGGAAAATCCCGAAATAATGCAGGAGTAATCATATTTACACGTTTGTCGGTGCACTGTGCTGATAGAATGACAGCGACTAGCAGCTCAAAAGGGTTGGAGTAGAAAAGCTCGGTTTCAGCCACTGGCATATTGGTCTGAAACCATTCTATGATTTTTTGATAACGTTCTTTTTTTCTCATCTCATTTTGTTTTTGTTATAGAAAGCGGCTACTTTCATTCTAAAATAGAATAGGGAAATCACTGTGAGGGAAGCGCCAAAAAGAAATGCGATCCCAAAATTGCAGATATCTGCTATGAACCCACCCCCTAGCATACCAATGCCGATCCCAATGTCCCATGATGTGAGATAAGTGGATACGGCTGTGCCGCGCATGCTATTGGGTGCCAAGTTGACGAAAAGTGTGTTGAAAGCAGGGAACATCATACCAAAACCTACTCCTAATAAGAAAGCGATGCTAAAGAAAAGAATAAGGGTAAGTGTGTGATCCCATTGGCTGGTGAGGGAACAGGCCGCCAAAAGAAAGAATGCCAATACTACTATATATAGACCAACGGAAATGACTTCGGTTATTTTGCCGCGATCCACCCACTTACCTCCAAAAATACGCGATACGGCCATACCTACTGCCATGAAAGTGAAGAATAATCCGGCATGCCCGGTAATACCAATCTGTTGAGCGTATATGGCCACAAAGTTGGATGTGATTCCATAGGGGACGGATAGCATCAATAAAACAACTCCCGGCGGAATACCTTTGATCAGTACAAAGCGGTCTAGTGACAATGGCTCTTTCTTTACGGGTGGGCGGTAGGGAGTATTGACAAAGCTTGCAAATATGAAACCCAGAAAACAGACCCCCAAGCCGCAAGCAAATATATGGCTGAAAGGAATGCCTGCATCATGCATGAAAAGTCCTACTGTAGGACCAATTGCCATACCTATATTATTGGTCAACCCATAATAGCCTAAACCTTCGCCACGACGAGAAGATGGCATGATGTCTATCACCACTGTATTGCCACTGACGGTGACAACGCCGAAAGCTAATCCATGAACAACACGTAGGATAATGAAAAAAGCAAGTGTGGCAGCTATCATATACCCTCCAAACACTAATGTGAAGAGACAAAAGGAAATAAGATAAAGCGGTTTTCGGGGGAGAGCATCAAGTAAATAGCCCGAGAATGGCCGAATACAAAGTGCGGCAATGGTATAACAAGATAAAACAAAACCAATCAGGAAATTACTGGTGGTATAGTTTTCGGATAGATAAAAAGGAAGAATAGGAACCGGCAGCCAGAAGCCAAAATAAAGCAGGAGGTTGGCAGTAAGCATGAAAAAGTAATCGCGGGTTGCCAGACGTTCTTTCATGGAAGTCGCAGAATAAAAAAAGCAGACATTTCGAGTAAATTTTGTATCTTTACACAAAATGTCTGCTTGATGTTAGATTATCAATATGCTGCCTCAAACTCTTTGAGGAAGCGTGTGTCATTTTCGGAGAACATGCGGAGGTCTTTAACTTGGTATTTCAAGTTCGTGATACGCTCGATACCCATACCTAGGGCATAACCGCTGTAAACCTTGCTGTCAATTCCATTTAATTCGAGTACATTTGGATCGACCATGCCGCAACCTAAAATCTCCACCCAACCAGTGTGTTTGCAGAAAGGACATCCTTTGCCACCACAGATATTGCAGCTGATGTCCATCTCGGCGCTAGGTTCAGTAAAGGGGAAGTATGAAGGACGAAGTCTAATCTTAGTTTCAGCGCCAAACATTTCCTTGGCAAACAGAAGTAGAACCTGCTTCAAATCAGTGAATGAAACGTCTTTGTCGATGTAAAGAGCTTCAACTTGGTGGAAGAAACAGTGTGCACGATAGCTGATTGCCTCATTACGATATACACGTCCAGGACAAATGATGCGAATAGGAGGTTGTGTAGTTTCCATAACGCGACTTTGTACGGATGAAGTATGAGTGCGCAAAACCACATCAGGATTCGCTTCAATAAAGAATGTATCTTGCATGTCGCGTGCAGGATGATCGGGTGCGAAATTTAACGCAGAAAAAACATGCCAGTCATCTTCAATCTCGGGACCTTCTGCAATGCTAAAACCAAGACGCGCAAAAATATCTATGATTTCGTTTTTCACGATAGTCAATGGATGACGTGTGCCAAGTTCGATAGGATAAGCCGAACGGGTGAGATCCAATTCGCAAGCTGAGTTGTCTTGGCTCTCAAATTGTTCTTTCAAAGCCGTGATTTTATCTTGTGCTTTGGTTTTTAGCTCATTGAGGCGCATGCCTACTTCTTTTTTTTGCTCAGGCGCCACGTTGCGAAAGTCTGCCATAAGATCGTTAATGGCCCCTTTCTTACTAAGATATTTGATGCGCAATACTTCGAGCTCTTCAGCATTAGCAGCTGTTAATGCCTCTATTTCCTCGAGTAGCTGATTGATTTTAGCTATCATATCAATTGTATTTTTATATTTTCCGTTTTAAAAGTTTTGCAAAGATAATTGTTTTCTCTTATACACCTTTTTATATAGATATCTTTTTTGCCTTATGCTGATAGCTCAATGAATATAGAATTTTAAATTACTGATAAGAAGTCCAGAATGTCTTTGTATACAATCTGATGCTCTTCTTCATTTAAAACCTCATGTCGCATGCCCGGATAAACTTTATTCGTGAAGTTGTGATAGCCTATTTCTTTCAATAGTTTGAAGCTTTCCTTCAAACCTCTTTTGCCTCCTGTCACTGGGTCATCTTCGCCCGAGATGCTCATGATAGGAAGATTGGGGTTTTTGCATGCATAATGGCTGATTTCTTTTAATTCATTCACGGCCTTGAATATTGTCAGTATGGATTCGTTGGGGTAGGCATATCCGCAAAGAGGATCCTTCGCGTAGGCTATACGATTGGCTTCGCTGGCACTAATCCATTTTGAATCCTTCCCATTCATGGCCAATGTACGGAGAAGTGGGCTATGTGCCGTTTTTCCTTCAACGCCAATGAGAATTTTGGCCAAACCGATACCTATGGGTGTTGGGGGGTAATAGCTTACTGTACCGCTAATCACGAGTTTTGTGAGTTCGTCATCATGCTTTTCTAGATAGATGCGTGCGAAAACGGATCCTAGCGAATGGCCTATTAATGTAAATGGCACGTTAGGATAAAGCGAACGGAAGTATTGTGTGATTAAGTATTGATCATCTATTATCTTTTCAAAACTATCCATGAACCCTAAAGGGTATTGTGCATCTACAGATAATCCATGGCCTCTATTATCGGAGACGATAATAGCGAAACCATTATCATTCATGTATTGGGCAAATTCATAATAACGACCCTTGTGCTCTACGGAACCGTGGATGATTTGGAGGAGTGCTTTAGGATTATCATGTTCAAATAAAGCTACAGAAAGCATTAATCCATCTGTAGCTGGCATAAAGAATGTTTTCATATAAAGTCACCTAATTGGGTTGATTATTATCTTTTGCTGATTCATTACTTGTTGTTTCCTCTTTCTTTACTTGGGTAGGAGAAAGCGGATCTATCTTCCCTTTCTTTGCCCGATTGCTGCGGATTGTTACTCCTATTAATAAAATAAGTGTAATGGCTATGATTATGATAATGATGGTTTCCATAAATGATATTTTGGGGTTATATAGTGTGATAACAAATTAATAGGATGTTTTGATTTGATTTAAGTGCTCAATGTGTTTCTTGCTTTTGTTTTAGCATAGTATTTTTTAATCTTATATATACTTTTAATAACATGTTTTTGATTTTTACGTAGTTAACACCTCACTCATGATCTTGTTTTTTCTTTGACTTTACCTCTTATGTGATGCGAGGGTGTAAATCTATAGTGTAAAAAATACATTTATTATTCTTTTTATGCTTTATAACATACTGCTAATCTTAATTTAGCATTATATAAAGTGTTACTTTTACACCATCAAAATCGACAAAGGATTGAACTGTGAGAACATAAGAGAAAAGTATTGATTCAATAATTATAGATTCTGCTTTTCTACCTTATATATAATAGAATAATGAAAAATATTTGTTAACATTAAATTCGTATTGTATGCAATTTTGGGATTGGGTAGTAATTGGGCTTTTCTTTATAGCCCTGATTGGGATTATCGTTTGGGTAGTCAGACAAAAACAAAGTAACTCGGCAGACTATTTCTTGGGTGGACGTGATGCTACATGGTTGGCAATCGGTGCCTCTATTTTTGCCTCAAACATTGGTTCGGAACATCTTATTGGTTTGGCTGGTGCGGGTGCATCAAGTGGTATGGCCATGGCACACTGGGAAATTCAAGGATGGATGATTTTGATCCTCGGTTGGGTTTTCGTTCCTTTCTATATGCGAAGCATGGTTTATACGATGCCTGAGTTCTTGGAAAGACGTTATAACCGTCAATCGCGTGTTATTCTTTCTACTATTTCATTGATCAGTTATGTGTTGACCAAGGTGGCCGTTACTGTGTACGCAGGTGGTTTGGTGTTCCAACAAATCTTTGGTATCAAGGAACTTTGGGGTATCGACTTTTTCTGGATCGCTGCTATAGGTCTTGTATTGCTAACTGCTGTTTATACCATTTTCGGTGGTATGAAATCAGTACTTTATACATCTGTACTTCAGACTCCTATTCTTCTTTTGGGATCGTTGATTATTCTTATACTTGGTTTTAAAGAATTAGGCGGTTGGGACGAAATGATGGCTACTTGTAGTGCGGTAGTAGTAAATGATTATGGTGATTCGATGACAAGCCTGATCCGTAATAATGCTGACCCTGACTTTCCATGGTTAGGAGCATTGGTTGGTTCGGCTGTAATTGGTTTCTGGTACTGGTGTACAGACCAGTTTATTGTACAGCGTGTTTTGTCGGGTAAAGATGAGAAAGAAGCACGTCGTGGTACTATTTTCGGTGCTTATTTAAAACTTCTTCCTGTATTCCTTTTCTTGATTCCAGGTATGATTGCTTTTGCGCTTCATCAACAAAGCTTGGCTGCAGGAGGTGAAGGTTTCCTTCCAATGCTAGCTAATGGTAATCCAAATGCCGATGCTGCTTTCCCTGTATTGGTAGCTAAACTTCTACCTGCTGGTGTGAAAGGTCTAGTAGTGTGTGGTATCCTTGCTGCTTTGATGAGCTCATTGGCTTCTTTATTTAACTCATCTGCAGCTCTGTTTACCATTGACTTCTATAAGAAATTCAAACCAAACACTTCGGAAAAATCGTTAGTGCGTATTGGCCAGATTGCTACTATCGTGATCGTTATTCTAGGTATTTTGTGGATTCCTATCATGCGTTCTATTGGTGATGTACTTTATACTTATCTACAAGACGTTCAGTCTGTTTTGGCTCCTGGTATTGCTGCGGCATTCCTTTTGGGTATTTGCTGGAAGCGTACATCGGCCATGGGCGGTATGTGGGGATTGATTGCAGGTATGGTTATTGGTCTTAGCCGTCTTGGTGCTAAGGTTTACTATACCAATACGGGTCTTGTAAACGAGTCTCCATTCAAATATCTTTTCTATGACATGAACTGGTTGTTCTTTAGTGGTTGGATGCTTTTATTCTGTATTCTGGTAGTTATCATCGTGAGTTTGCTTACTAAAGCTCCAGATCCAGAGAAAATTCAAGGTTTGGTATTCGGTACATCTACTCCGGAACAACTAGCACAAACACGTGCAAGCTGGGGAAAATGGGATGTGTTCCACACCGTTTGTATTTTGTTGATTACAGGAGTATTCTATTGGTATTTCTGGTAAAAACCGGACTGACTAATGATGTCAAATAATTATTATCTCCAGAATCCGAAGTTCTATGTGGCAGTTGACTGTATTATCTTCGGATTCAATGAAGGGGAATTGAACCTACTTTTATTGCAACGTAACTTTGAACCTGCTTTGGGCGATTGGTCACTGATGGGTGGTTTCGTGCAGGACAATGAAGGAGTGGACGAAGCTGCAAAGCGCGTGTTGCATGAGTTGACAGGCTTGTCAGACGTATATATGGAACAAGTCGGGACGTTTGGTGAAGTCAACCGTGATCCAGGTGAAAGGGTGATATCGGTAGCTTATTATGCATTGCTCAATATCAATGAGTCGGATAAGAAACTGGTGGAGCGCTACAACGCCCACTGGGTAAATATCAACAACCTGCCTCCGTTGATTTTTGATCATACTGAGATGATCGACCAAGCGCGCAATTTAATGCGCCTAAAAGCCTCTACGGCACCAATATGTTTCAAGCTTTTGCCTAAACTCTTTACACTAACGCAGTTGCAGAAGTTATATGAGGCAATCTATGGCGATGCTATCGATAAGCGAAACTTTAGAAAACGTATTGCTGAAATGAGTTATATCGAGAAAACGGATAAGATAGATAAATCTTGTTCTAAACGCGGAGCAGTGCTCTATCGATTCAATAATAAAGTTTATCACAAAGATCAGAAGTTTAAAATATAGAAGATCATGTTAGAAGAATTAAAAGAAAAAGTGTTTCGTGCCAATCTTGATTTGGTGAAACATGGGCTGGTTATTTTTACTTGGGGTAATGTATCGGCTATCGACCGCGAAAGTGGGTTGGTGGTGATTAAACCTTCGGGTGTGAGCTATGACGACATGAAGGCATCGGACATGGTGGTGATCGACCTAGATGGAAATATAGTGGAAGGCCATTTGAAACCTTCGAGCGATACAGCTACGCATCTAGTGCTCTATAAGGCTTTTCCTGAAATAGGCGGTGTTGTACATACACACTCAACTTATGCTACAGCATGGGCGCAGGCTGGTGTGGATTTACCGAATATTGGTACGACACATGCTGATTACTTCCACGATGCTATCCCTTGTACAGCCGATATGGCAGATCAAGAAGTTGAAGGTGGCTACGAGGAAGAAACTGGCAATGTGATAGTGAAACGCTTCATTGGACTGAATCCAGTACATACACCAGGGGTTTTGGTGAAAAATCACGGACCTTTCTCTTGGGGAAAAAATGCTGATGATGCAGTGCATAATGCTGTAGTGATGGAACAAGTAGCCAAGATGGCTTCTATCGCTTATACCATCAATCCTCATCTCACGATGAATCCATTGTTGATTGAGAAGCATTTCAGCCGCAAGCATGGTCCTAATGCTTATTATGGACAAAAATAATTATCAAAAGAGAGAATAAATTAATAACATACATAAAAACAAAGATTATGGAAAAAGGATTTGATCAATATGAAGTGTGGTTTGTGACTGGTGCACAACTTTTATATGGAGGTGATGCAGTAGTAGCTGTAGATGCACATAGCAATGAAATGGTAGCTGGACTTAACGCTAGCGGTAATCTGCCAGTGAAAGTAGTTTATAAAGGTACAGTTAACTCATCTAAAGAAGTAACTGCTGCTTTCAAAGCTGCCAACAATGATGATAAATGTATCGGTGTTATCACTTGGATGCATACTTTCTCGCCTGCTAAAATGTGGATTCATGGTTTGCAAGAGTTGCGCAAGCCATTGCTTCACTTCCATACTCAATACAATAAAGAAATTCCATGGGATACAATGAACATGGACTTCATGAACTTGAATCAGAGTGCACATGGCGACCGTGAGTTCGGCCACATGGTAACTCGTATGCGCAAAAATCGCAAAGTGGTTGTAGGCCATTGGCAAGATGAGGCTGCACAAGCTAAGATTGCTGCATGGATGCGTGTAGCTGCTGGTTTGGCAGATTCTCAAGATATGTTGATCCTACGTTTCGGCGATCAGATGAACAATGTTGCCGTAACTGATGGTGATAAAGTGGCTGCTGAGCAAGTGTTGGGATACCATGTAGACTATTGCCCAGTAAACGACTTGATGGAGTACTACAATGCAGTGAGTGATGAAGATGCCCGCGCAATGGTAAATACTTATTTTGCAGAATACGATCATTCTTCTGACTTAGAAGATGAGTCATCTGAAGCATTCACCACAGTTTGGAACGCTGCTAAAGCCGAAGTTGCTTTGCGTCGTTTATTGAAAGATAAAGGTGCAAAAGCTTTCACTACTAACTTCAACGACCTTGGCGTATTGGATCAAATCCCAGGACTGGCTTCACAGCGCTTGATGGCCGAAGGTTATGGTTTTGGTGCTGAAGGTGACTGGAAAACAGCTGCTCTTTATCGCACAATGTGGTTCATGGGTCAAGGTATGCCTAAGGGTTGCTCGTTCCTAGAAGACTATACATTGAACTTCGATGGTGCCAACAGCTCTATCTTGCAAGCGCATATGTTGGAAGTTTGTCCTCTTATCGCCGAGCACAAGCCTAAATTAGAAGTACACCGTTTGAGTATCGGTATTGATGCAGAGACAGCTCGTATCGTCTTCACTAGCAAGCAAGGTATAGGTGTGGCTGCTACTATCGTAGATCTTGGTAATCGCTTCCGTTTGATCGTAAACAAAGTAGAATGTATCAAGAGCAAAGAGTTGCCTAAACTTCCAGTTGCTTCGGCTCTTTGGATTCCCATGCCAAACCTCGAAGTGGGTGCAGCTGCTTGGATTTTAGCGGGTGGTACGCATCACACTAGCTTCTCTTTCGACTTGACACTTGAACACATGGAAGACTATGCTGAAATGTTGGGTATCGAGATGGTAGTAATTGATGAGAATACTACAATCAGCGAATTCAAGAAAGAATTGCGCATGAATGAGATTTACTACATGTTGAACAAAGCTCTTTGTTAAGAAATATATGGAAGATAAATTTGTTATCGGACTAGACTATGGTAGCGACTCGGGTCGCGCCGTAGTTGTCAATGCCACAACTGGTGAGACATTGGCCACTGCCGTGAAAAACTATCCTCGCTGGATGGAAGGCAAATATTGCAAACCAGAGGAGAATCAATATCGTCAACACCCACAAGACTATATCGATGTGCTGGAAGCTATCGTGAAAGAGGCTTTGGCAAAATGCCCTGCTGGAACTGCCGAAAAGGTAGTGGGTATGGCCTTTGATACTACTGGTAGTACACCTGCATTTACCGATGCAACTGGAACACCTCTAGCTATGTTGCCCGAATTTGCGGAGAATCCAAATGCGATGTTCGTGCTTTGGAAAGATCATACTTCTATCAAAGAAGCAGGCGAAATCAATAAATTGAGCAAAGAGTGGGATACAGACTATACTTCTTACGAAGGTGGTATCTATTCTTCAGAATGGTTTTGGGCGAAAGCGCTTCATGTATTGCGCGAAGATGAGGCCGTACGTGAGAAAGCTTACTCTATCGTGGAATACTGCGAATGGTTGCCTGCCATGCTAACAGGAGCCTCTACTTCTAAAGATATCGTGCGTAGCCGTTGTGCTAACGGACATAAGGCGATGTGGCATCCTAAATGGGGTGGTCTGCCCTCAGAAGAATTCTTGACTACACTCGATCCACTTTTGGGTGGTTTCCGCGAGCGTCTATTCTGCGAAACAGAAACAGCTGATAAACCTGTTGGCAAATTGACTCCCGAATGGGCACAACGCTTAGGTCTGACTACAGATGTGGTAGTGGCTGGCGGTGCTTACGACTGTCATATGGGTGCTGTGGGAGCTGGTGTTACGCCAAACACGCTAGTACGCGTTATAGGTACTTCGACTTGCGACGTGATGGTGGCAAGCCACGAAGAAATCGGTGACAATCTGATTAAAGGTATCTGCGGTCAGGTGGACGGTTCGGTGATTCCAGGCATGATTGGCCTCGAAGCAGGGCAATCGGCTTTTGGCGATATTTATGCATGGTTCAAACGTGTATTGGAATTCCCATTAAAGAATGTAATCGCACAATCTTCACTGCTTGATGAAGAGACTAAAGCTAAGCTTATAGCCGAGGCTTCTGACAGAATTTTGATCGAATTGACTAAAGAAGCAGAAAAAATCCCTGTGATTGAAAGTGCTATAATAGCTACTGACTGGATGAATGGTCGTCGTACACCTGATGCTAATCAGCTATTAAAAGGTTCTATCTGTGGACTTACACTTGGTACTACAGCCGCACACATCTTCCGTGCATTGGTTGAGGCTACTGCTTTCGGTACAAAAGCTATCGTGGATCGTTTCACTAGCGAAGGCGTGAAGATTGACAATGTAATCGGTATTGGTGGCATCGCTTTGAAGTCTCCATTTGTGATGCAGACGATGAGCGATGTACTGAATATGCCTATCAAGGTATGTAATACTGACCAAGCTTGTGCTTTGGGAGCGGCTATGTTCGCGGCAACAGCTGCTGGTGTTTATACCAAAGTAGAAGACGCTATTGGTGCCATGAACTCTGGCTTTGCCAAAGAATATCACCCCAATGCTGCCAATCATGAGGTTTATCAGAAATTGTATGCTAAATACAAAACTATAGGCGAGTTCACAGAACGTGAACTTTTCAAAGCTTAATCCTCAAAAATAATATAGAACAGTGTTGGAGTGAATCGAAAATAATTCGATTTACCTGGCACTGTTTTTCTTTTATAACACCTTTACAAACTACTTTAAAACAAATACCATTATGAAAATGAAAGAAGCCTTAGTGGCTCTTAGCTTATTAGTTCTCGCTTCGTGTGGAACACAGCAAATAGAAAAAACAGAATCGGGCCTGAATCCTGCAAAGTTTCAAACTGAGCTCAATGGCAAAAAGACTGATCTCTATGTATTGAAAAATGCCAATGGCATGGAGGTGTGTATAACCAATTTTGGTGGTCGCGTGGTGTCTGTCATGGTGCCCGACAAAGATGGTACAATGCAAGATGTGGTATTAGGTTTTGATAATATTGCCGACTATATCCGCAATTCTACCGATTTTGGTGCTACTATTGGTCGCTATGCCAATCGTATCGGGCAGGGCAAGTTCACCTTGAATGGCGTTGAATATGATTTGCCTAAAAACAACTTTGGTCATTGTCTACATGGTGGTCCAGAGGGCTATCAATACCAGATATTTGATGCGAAGCAGCTTTCTCCACAGCAGTTGGAATTGACATATCTAGATGTAGATGGTCAACAAGGTTTTCCTGGCAATTTGACTTCTAAAGTGTTGATGACTCTGACAGATGATAATGCACTCGATATCGAATATGAGGCCGAAACCGATCAACCAACTGTGGTAAATATGACCAACCACTCTTACTTTAACTTAGATGGAAATGCGAAGAGCAACTTGGAACAGCTCATCGTAATCAATGCCGACAACTATACACCGGTAGATAGCACTTATATGACCACTGGCGAGATTGTGACAGTAGAAGGTACACCTATGGACTTGCGTCAACCAACCCCAATAGGACAGAATATTGATGATTTTGAGTTCGAACAATTGAAAAATGGCAATGGCTTTGACCACAACTGGGTATTGAACACTCAAGGTGATGTAAATCAGGTTTGTGCTACTCTCATCTCTCCTGCTACAGGTATCGTGATGGATGTGTATACCAACGAGCCAGGTATCCAATTATATAGCGGTAACTTCCTCGATGGAACATTGGCTGGTAAACGTGGTATCACTTACAATAAACGTGCTGCAACATGTCTCGAAACTCAAAAGTACCCTGATACGCCTAACAAACCCGAATGGCCTACAGCGCAACTCAATCCAGGTGAGAAATATTATAGCCGTTGTATCTATAAATTTTCGGTTGACCCTTCAGTAGTGGCTCAATAAGAGGTTAAGATATATAGTGCATCCACTGATGCACTGCAATGCAAGCCCCGATGCACTCCAGTGCATTGGGGCTTGCACTTTAGTGCATAGCTATGAATGCACTCGTGGTTT
>CAMTPC010000025.1 GCA_947074295.1 uncultured Bacteroides sp.
TATGATGAAGGAAAACGATGTGCCGAGACCATATTTATGGATTACTATAGGCAAAAGAATGTGCGTGTCAAGATCATACGAATTTTTAATACTTATGGCCCTAATATGTTGCCCGATGATGGGAGAGTGATATCTAATTTTGTAGTACAAGCTCTTAATGGAGACGATATAACTATATATGGATCGGGAGAACAAACACGAAGCTTTCAATATGTTGACGATCTTATAGAAGGTATGATACGTATGATGGCTACTGAGGATGATTTTACAGGTCCCATAAACATAGGTAACCCCAATGAGTTTACCATCATGCAATTGGCCGAGAAAGTGATAAAAATTTCTGGCTCGCAATCGAAAGTCGTGTTTAAAGAACTGCCAATGGATGATCCACGACAGAGACAACCTGACATTTCTTTGGCTAAACAAAAATTAGATTGGCAACCTACCATCTCTTTGGATGAGGGTTTGGAGCATATGGTCGACTATTTTAGGAACTATCAATATTGAACGTTTAAGATATATAATACTTTGGAATATAACATGAAAATGGAAATTACCCCCTCAGAATATAAAATCCTTATTGTGGACGATGTGATGTCCAATGTGCTTTTGCTTAAGGTGTTGCTGACTAATGAGAAATTTCAGATTGTCACGGCTAATAATGGTACTGAAGCATTACAAAAGGTCGAAACGGAGAATCCGGATTTAATCTTGTTAGACGTGATGATGCCTGATATAAGTGGTTTTGAAGTCGCGCAAAGATTAAAAGATAATCCAGCTACCATTGATATTCCTATCATCTTCCTGACTGCCCTAAACAGTACTACGGATGTAGTGAAAGGTTTCCAAGTAGGCGGAAATGATTTTATCTCCAAGCCTTTTAATAAAGAAGAACTTATCATTCGTGTCACTCATCAGTTGTCACTTGTAGCTGCTAAGCGTATCATCATGGCACAAACCGAAGAGCTAAAACGTACCATCGTGGGGCGCGATCGACTTTACTCGGTAATCGCTCATGATCTCCGTTCGCCTATCGGTTCAGTGAAAATGGTATTAAATATGCTGATACTGAATCTTCCTAGTTCTATGATTGGCCCTGAAATGTATGAACTACTGACAATGGCTAACCAGACAACAGAAGATGTTTTCTCGCTACTTGATAATTTGCTGAAATGGACTAAGAGCCAGATAGGCAGACTGAAAGTGGTTTATCAAGAGGTAAATGTAGTAGAGGTACTTGAAAGTGTCATCGAAATATTCTCTGTGGTAGCAGGCATGAAAAATATCACATTAAAGTTTGAACCAACTTCTTGTCTGGAGGTATATGCTGATATTGACATGGTAAAGACGGTAGTACGTAATTTACTGAGCAATGCGATTAAATTTAGCAATACCAATTCCGAAATTGTGATCTCGGTTGGTGAAAAGGATGATATGGCTGTTATCAGTGTGAAAGACTCTGGATGTGGTATAGACGAGTCTGACCAAAAGAAGCTACTACACTCGGATACACATTTTACGACTTTTGGTACTAACAATGAAGAAGGTTCAGGACTTGGGTTATTGCTTTGTCTGGATTTTGTCGAAAAGAATGGAGGAAAACTGTGGTTTACTTCATCTAAAAATACGGGATCGACCTTTTACTTCTCTATACCTTTGTTGAAGTAGTAGGGGATATTTAAAATAATCATTGGTCATGGCCAAAAGAAATTGCGGCAAAAATGAAAGTCTAGAAATATATAAAGACTTTCATTTTTGCCGCCTCTTTTTCTCTGGGCATTAAGGGAAGATTCTCATGAAGTTCCCGCTGGCGTGCATCCAGATTGGAGTTGATGTATCGTACTATCTGTTATTCAGACTTATTTGGGATAATTGGTTTGAACGTATAAATAGTCATTCTTAATGAATCCTTTATAGGATTTTGTGTTTTTCTTTTGTGTCAAAGGTATCATTTTCACTACATAAGCATCTTTGTTGATTTCCCATGCTATTGCATTGTTGTTGTTCACAAATGGTGCTTCCTGCGAAGTGCCTATACAGTAAATTAAGCTATTGTTCTCGGTCAGGTTATTGATACTGATTTTCCCATTATCAGATATCTTGTTTTGCCATTCGCTATTTCCCATATTATCAAACTTGATAATATATTTACCATCTGGACAATAAAGATAATAACCTCCATATTTTGATACACAATACTTCTGCTTACTAGTTGTTAGGGTTGTGTCTGGCTTTACATCAAATTGCTTCCAGAAATCATCCGAATTAATGTTCACACTCTTAATTGAAATTGGATCAAAACTCTTATTATCAACTACACACATGAAATCTTCTTGGTCTGTAGCATTAAAAGAGAGAAATATATTTCCAACGTTCAAAACCTGAAGCGCTGCTAGTTTATTAAATACAAGGTCATTTTGAGCTGGCATAATGGGTTTAAACGATGTTTTGAAGTCGATAGAACCATTCTTGAAGCATCTGTATATTTCATAGATCGGTGTAAATATAGGTGTGAGCTTCTGTTTATTACGTAGATCATAGCGGTCTACCACTAATATTTCGTCATAATCATGGTTTTGCTCATAAGCCATATAAGCAATGTACACCATATTTATTTTGCGATCCACAAAGAAGCGAGTATTGTCAGCATTCAGTTTTTTGTAGAACGTATAAATCAGTCCGTCCTGGTTAATCTCTATTGAATCGCCAGCAAATCGCTCCACTTCCTCGTCAAGGATATTGGTCAGTGCAAAACCTTCTTTACCCAATAGTTTCAAGCGGAAGAAAACTCCATCGTTATCATAAGTGCTTTCTGATTCATCTATATAATTGGCATCGCTAGCGGTGCCAGCCATCACTAAACCATTTTCGCAAATACCGATAAACTCGGATGGTACAGCCTCAATCAATCCTATATTGAGTGAAGGAACCGTTGGCATCATATTTCTATCAAGTGTATCTGGATATAATATCGTATATTCGTCAGAAAGATAATCCATCCCAAAAACTGGATAATATTGACCATCGTCACTTCTTTTTACGATTACTCCATTAGATGAAGCATAAAGTTGACTGTCATTATTTCCATTGATTTTCATGAAACGCCCGAAAGCATCTTTCGAAACGAACTCACCACTTGCGTTTATATAGCCTTCATTACCATCTTTCTCGGCAAGTGCTAGATTTTCGTCATTAAACGGTGTTATAAAATTGTATTCTGGCGAAACAAGATAAGTCAGATCATTTTTAAGTATACCATAGCGGGTGACGTCATTCTCATTGGTCACAGAGACGATAGCTAGTCCATTGATGAAGCGAGGAATACTATCCAATACAGGCTTAAACACCACATCTCCTTTTAGACTGATAAATCCGTACTTTGGATTTTTGTCTTCGGCGCTAGGGAAGGGTTTAAAAGCAGCGATGCCATTACTAAACTGTCCAATGTTGCTGTATTGGGGCTCGAATAAATAATCCCCGTCTCTTTTAAGGATACCTACGCCATTTTCGGTGACTATACGTGCCACGCCATCTGCCATGAATGGTTCGGCGTAAATATACGTTTTGCCATTTAGCCAATGACCTTTCGATGTTATATAGGTATATATGAATTTCTGGCTAACATCAGGATTATTCTTGATGAATTCTATATTGGTAGGAATTTCTTTAAGAGCATTTTTATTCAATTCCAAGCCACTCCAAATTTGGGTGTCACATTGCAATAAAGAAATACCATTTTTATCGAAAAGGCTCATCTTGCTAAAAAATGGAATAAGAAAGAATAATCCATCTCTATTTAATAAACCCCATCTTTTGTTATATTCTACTTGAGCCAATCCATATTCATTAAAATCAAATGCCTGGTTTAAAATAGGATTGATTATAAACTTGGCTGATTCGTTTGCATATCCCCATTTCCCGTTTTCGTTTTCTTTAGGAGTAATCTTATTGGTTAGATTCTTCCCTTTTAACCTGCTCAGACCAACATTAGTATTGAAATTTTCTAATATGGTGGCCGAATGAGCTGATGTATGTGGCCAAGAATGTCCTGCTTCTTTATTTTGAGCAAAACACAATGGCGATAATAGGAATAGGATAAAAAGTACTAATACACATTTCTTTTCAAACTTGTCCATATTAAAAATATTTTTAATTGCCCTTGGCTCATAAGGCATATTCGAAAAAGGAAGTACGAGCCAATTAGTGTATTCTGATCGAAAGCTTTGTGATTAATATGAACAAGGAAAAATGGCTAATGGAATGAATGTGAAAATTATTCTCCATATCAATAATGTTTCTCCCAAAATTTGTTATCTATTCAACAATCCAAAGTTTTCAGACAAAGAATTAACTAAGCACTTCCAAATTGATCTTCGCTAATCTTAATGTCAAATAATATCATGATAATCAGATTATATTTTTATAATCAGTAAACATGTAAAAGGATAAGTTAGTTTTGGAATTAACAAATAAAAATATATAGTAATACAGTTTTAATATATGTATGATGTTGAGAAGAAAATATTCTTGTGGATGAGTAGAGATAAATGGGTGTAAAAGGTTGATAAAGGTCAGAACCTCATTTTCATTATGACCGGATTATGATCACTATATTCGAGCTTAGGGGAGTAATACTTCATACCTGTGAATTCATTGGAGACAAATATATAATCAATGCGTAATAAATGCTTGAAATAGCGATAAGTGTACATATAACCCGAACCACATAACTGAAATCCATCGTTGAGCTTGCCACGCATAGTCCGATATGTATAAGAACTAGGAGGGGAGTTGAAATCACCGCAAACTATAGTGGGATAGGGTGATTGTTCTATAAATCCGGCCATTTCATTGGCCTGTTCGGCTCGTTTGATATAATTGATTTTTAACTCTTTGGCCAATAGGTAGGTCGCATGCTCGATGCCATTCATGTTCTTGCTTTCTATCTCTTTTGCAAGTTGTGGACGAGTACTATAGACATCAGTGGTTTGTAAATGGTTGTTGAAAACCCTTACTGTGGTACCATTGATGTCAAGATCGCAAATCATACTGCAATTTTTACTATCAGGATGTGTGATAAGTTGGGTCGAGAGAATTGGATATTTACTAAAAAGAGCTACATTAAGTATCTTTTTGTCATCAGGAGGAAGAGGGATAGAGTAGTAAGGCCAGGCATCAAAAGCGACTATTGTGCTATCTTCATTGAAATCACGACTCATGTAAAACTCCTGCATGCATAAAATGTCTACTTCTTGACTATTCATGAATTCTGAAATAGATTTGCAATAAAAGCCTGTAGTTTCAAGATTAAAACTAGCCACATTGTAAGTGCCCATGGTAATAACTCGTTCGGTTGAGATTAATGATTCGGTAGTTCCAAAATGCAATATTCGACTGAGATAACCATAGTTGCTGACAATGGCCAATAAAGCAACAAGGGCCCATACGCGCCAGCGTAGAGCCCAATATATGAATAAAAAGATATTAATGAAAATAATAACTGGAAGTATGAGACCAATGAATGGTAATACAATGTTTTGATCGGGCGATATATACGCAGCAAAAGCGCCTGACACACAAGCTATGCTGATAATGAGTGTACAAAAAATCGAGATATTATAAAATAATCGCTTTACTGCTTTTCGGCCCATAATTACAAATACTTCTTTAAAACACTTTCAAGTTTCTCTTTGGTAAGAGGTTTGGATATAAAATCGTTACACCCTGCATCAAGTGCCGCTTTCACATTCTCTTTACTATCGAAAGCGCTCTGTGCGATAATTGGGATAGTATTGGAAAGCTGTCGGATGATATTGGCAGCTTCTATGCCATCGAGCTCTGGCATTCGGATATCCATAAGTATGACATCAGGTTTGACTTCATCATAAAGCGCAACGGCCTCTACACCATTTCTTGCACAAAATACCTTATAGTTTTTGGATAACATCAGCTCAAGCAATTTATAGTTTGCCTCTTGATCCTCTACAACAAGTACATTGGGTATTATATTAACTTTGTTTATCCCAACTTGTTCAACATCTTTGATATTTTCCTCATTAAACTCTGAATTTGTAAGATCGGAACTGCTCTTTTCTGCATGTGAGTCTGACGAATGGAACAAAGTAATAGGGGTAGCAATCTCAGTCACTCCACTTAATTCTTCTGCTTTCTTACGCGATAGAGGGATGTTGAAGAAAAATCGAGTACCTTCCCCTAATTTTGATGTTACCGATATTGATCCTCCCAATCTTTCGATAATGGTTTTGCAGATGGACAATCCAAGTCCCGTGCCTTGTACCATTGTATCAAGCTTCACAAATCTTTCGAAAACATCTTTAAGTTTGTTCTCAGGAATACCTGTCCCGGTGTCTTGTACATGAAATACAACATTGGACTCATGAACTTTATATCCGAAACTAATTGAGCCTTTAGAAGTAAATTTTATGGCATTTCCTATTAGATTAGAAATTACTTGGAATAATCTATTCTTATCTGATTCGATTATGAGATCGGCATCAGAATCCTCAAAGAATAATTTTACTTTTTCTGGGAGGCGTAAGGAGTGTGCATTATGAATATCTTCACATAGCTTATGTAGACGGATAGGGTTGTTGGAGAAAGTCATGATTCCCGATTCAATTTTTGATAGATCGAGTATCTCATTGATTAACTTGAGCAAATGTTCATTATTTGTCTCTATAATATCATAATAGCTTTTTCTTTCTTCTGCATCATCACATTCGGCTATAATACGTGAGAATCCAATAATAGCATTGAGTGGTGTGCGAATCTCGTGACTCATATTGGCTAAGAAAGCCGATTTTAGTTTATCTGAAGTCTCTGCTTTGACCTTAGCTACCTCTAGTTCGCGGCGCATCATTTCCATTTGTGTGATGTCCCATTCGATACAAATGATGATAGGAGAGAAATCGTTACTCTCCACTTTTATTTTTCTTTTATCAAGAATGATTGGCTTCCCGTTTTTATCTCTTTGTTCCACGACTTTATGGCTGGATTTACCAGTAGTAGCTATCTCAATATCTTCTTCAAGCTTACGTTTGGCAATCTCTTCCGTGAAAAAATCAAAATCATTTTTTCCTATAGCTTCTTTCGGAATGTGAAAATTACGATTATTTGATTCGTTGTTTCTATATGTATAGCTGAAACCATTATTAATATCTTTAACGACAATGCCTGCAGGTAAATTGTCAATAACAGTATCCATGATCCGATTGAGCTGTTTGATCTGTGATTCATAACGTAGTCTTTCGGAAATATCATGTGAAAAAACCCAATAGCTGTTTTCACCATTATCACTAGTCACATGATACATTGTATATTCTAGGGCAAGAATGTCTTTATGATGGATTATTGGATTAAATACCGTATATTCTACATATTCGCCAGATTTTACGGTGTTGTATTTTTCCTTCCAAGCTTCTAAATTTGGAATCTCTTGTAGTAAATCAAATACTTTAATCGTACCTAAATCTTGTTGGTTTGATATATTATAGAACTGTTTAAAGTTTCTATTCGCAAATATTATGCTACCATCTTCTTTGGCAGCATAAATGCTCTGCTTTGTATTATTGATAGCATGTGTCAGTGTGTTTATGTCATTTCGTTGACGTTGAATGTCTGTCACATTCTGTATATAGCCTTCTACAATATAGCTACCATCAGGCTGTTTTATATGATGTCTGGTTTGTATTTTTATATAATAAATAGAATCATTTAAAAGAACTCTAACCCCGATAGCATAATCCATTCCAAATCGTTCTATTTGCTTGATCCACTCCATTAATACAGGTAGATCATCATTAACGACTAAATCGATGAAACGATCAAGAGTAAGAGTGATTGGATTTTTTGAATGGCGTAGTTCACTGTCGCCCATGTAATGAATAGTTTTACTAGAGGTGTCATATGTCCATTGACATATATTAGCTACATCATATAATTCATCTATTTTTTGTAGAGAGTCAGAAATGTTATTATGATTTGAACACGACTCAGTTTGAAAGACAAATTTGCATAGTGCCATTGATTCATAAGGAAAGATCTGACAATTCATAAATGAAGTTTGCTCATCTAAATAAAGATGGAACTTAAATTCTGTCTTTTTTAATGATGTGACCGTTTGATTGATGTAGTATGAAAGTTTATTCGATAACTCAGTCGGAAATAATGTAGCTATATTCTTGCCGATGGATATTTCATTAAAAAATCCAATATTGTTGATATTGTAAGCATCAATGCATATTCCCTCTTTATCTATCAATAAAAGAGGCTCGGATACTAATTGTAAAATGTGTTCTGCATTTTGTGTTTCATGTAAGATTCTTCTCATCTGTATGTCATAGGTTTGCTGTTAATTATTCAAAGATATATAATATCATTCAGATAATTATAAACTATAAATAAAAAAAGTAGGGCCATTATGTTTACAAGCACTTTTTATCATCATGCACGTTTCGATTTTTCCCAAACACCCGAATTACCCTTCCGATTAGCAAGATATTTAAATCCTTTTATGACATTTAGATTCATAAACAAAAAATAATAGGGAATGAATAAGAATTTATTTTTAATTTTCTTTTTAGAAAGAATATAGCCACATAATCCTGCTATATAGAATATAACTTGCAATAATAAAATTATAATATATAAAACTTTACAAGGCAAAAGGAATATGGCTAGTATGTTAAGTGGAAATAATAAGAAAAAAAGGATAGGGGTAATGGACCATCTTAAAACTCGGTGAGATATATATTGGAAACTAAATACCCCATACTTTAACGGATTGAGGAGAGGACGTAATCTCCATATTGATTGTAATCCGCCTGCGGCAATGCGCACTTTCCGCTTTTCTTCTTCGCCCATATCGGTCGAACCATTTTCTATGGCATAAGCTTTAGCGCAATATGCTGTGATATAACCCTGCATAACTATGCGAAGTGAAAGAATGAAATCGTCCAGTAATGTGTCTGATTCCATTTCTTGGAATAGCTCTCTACGTATAGCAAATAATTCACCAGCTGCTCCCACAGCAGAATATAAGCGACTATCGAGTGCCTTCAGGGCTGATTCGTATTTCCAATAAATACCTTCACCCCCTGTTGATGCTGTTGATGCTGACTGCATTGCAATGCGCTTTTCACCTGCGACACAACCCACTTTAGGATTTTTAAATGCGTAAACAATTTCGCGTATGGCCTCAGGGTTCAACATTGTGTTAGCATCCGTGAAAATAACGATTGGTGTTTTCACAAATCGCATTCCTCTATTCATTGCCGCCGTTTTTCCTTTTCTTTCTGGGTTGAATAAGACTTGTGCCTCATTTTTCCATCTTACTTCTAGGAGTTTGTTGGTATCATCGTTGCTGCCATCTGTCACCCATACTATATTATACTTATCTTTAGGGTAATTCAATAGAAGTGAATTTTCCATTTTATCATTCACAATGTCTTCTTCGTTGAATGACGTAATAAATAGTGTAACATCAGGAAGACTTTGGTTAGAAGAATGACAATGATTTGTGGGCTTGTGGAACATTTCCTTGATTTTTACCATTAGATATAGCAAAACTCCATAGCCAAGATAGGAATAGAATACGATAAAAACAGATATCCAAAAAAGGAGGATGAGCCACAAATGTTCCATAAATATATTTTAGTTTATTTGATTTAGTAATGTATCTTTTATTAGCGAATCTTTAAGCTGATTCACAAAATAAATGGCATCTGTTTTGTTCGATGCATTTGATTTATCTTTTAGATATTGATTCACATAAAATTGGGCGCGTTCTACCAAGAACCTCCTACAATCTATGTTCATCATGATGCCATCTTCAAAATTGGCATAAGAAAATCCAGTTATGGATTCATCTGTATATATGTTAGCAATATCTTGTGTACCTATGCCAGCAATATTGATAGTTGTCGATGGAAAATAAAAATGTTTCCCTCCAGGTAAATGGATGCTTATTTTATATCTATACTCGTCTATTCTCTCGATAATAGGTGCTTGTCCATGAATTCGATTATAATTATACTCGTAATATTCTTCTTGTGAAGTGAACCACACGGAGTCATCCCCATCTTTACCATAATTATCATTGATCCATCGGAAAAAATCACACCAGCCGTTATCGGTATTGTGTACACCAATGCAGATGGCTTGTCTTGCTTCCCTAGATTTTTTGTTTTGATCAATTATATTTTGTTTAAAGTATTCAGGCGAATCATTAAAAACACGGCCCCAAACTACCTTTGATTGATTATCTTCTACTAAGAATGGGTATAAATCTACAATTTGGTTGTTTTGGGCAATCATAGTTTGGATGTCGTCAAAACGTTTTGCCGCTTCTATATAAGTTGCATTACCATTGGGCTCTGCAAGCATTTTTACGCCTCGCCCTGAGAGTTCCTTTATTATTATATCTTGGGCTGTACCATAATGACTAAGAACTTCGTCAACACTATTGACATCATTTGCCATTACATCATGGAAGGCAATACCTGTATTATAATTAATCATCTCGTAAATATTATTCCAAGTCAGTCCTGATTGCCGATAAAAGCGGTAATAATTATTTGTAAATCCAGGAGTGACACTTGATTTCATATTCATAAATGATTCTTCGGCTGATAAAGTAGTCGTAAAAGAGAATCGCACCTCATTTCCAGCTCCATCGCTACTACCTAATGTCTTATTCAAGTAGTAAACATTAGGCGGTAAGTCTTTATTTTTTAGGTGATCGATATTGAAATATAAATCTCTATCTCTATCAAACGATGAATGAGAATAGTAATCAGAATTTGAAATCGCTTTTCCATTGATTGCAGCCCAAGTTCGACAAAAAGCAGATTGGCTACAATCATCTTGTGTCAATAACAAGAGCCATGATTTGTTATATTTCAAGTGTGGAATAGAGATTTTTTCTTTTGATAACTCTAAATCTCGATTCATTTCGATAATAACATCCACCGTAATATCTGAGGTCTCATTATTATATGGATAACTAAATATATCTGTATTATAATTAGTATTGTTATTATTAGATGATCCATTGTTGCTTTCTGGTTGCAATAGGTTATAATCTCTATCAATACATGAAGAGAAAATACCTAAAAGTCCAATTATCGCTATTGTATTTATTATGGAATAATTATAATAGGTTTGAATCTTCATCTTTATATTCTTTTTTTCTTGTAAAGAGGTTCCCAATATTTTTAATTGCTTTTAATGAACGTATTTTAAAACTGTTTGACAATGAGCCATCTGCTCCCACCGTGCCATATCCTGTTATGGGACGTGCTTTCCGAGTTTTAATGAACCTTAGTTTTCCTGCTGCCTTAAGTTGTAAAGCTAAGTATCCATCTTCACCTCTTTTAATATCAGTTCGGAAGCCATATCTCCGAGCAGCTTCAGTTTGAAACGCAAATGTCATGCCACGTACACATAGTTCTGGTCGTTTGAGCGATTGTAAATATAGGTAAACATCTCGCATCCCTTCATAACAAAATAAGCTAAACTTTGAATGAGTGTCATCAGGGATAAAACTCCACAAACTGTATGTAGCTATAATATCTTTTTTCTTCAATTCTTTTAGATGCGTGCGTATATAATGAGGAGGGTATATAGTGTCAGCATCAATACAGATATAATATTTCCCCTTTGCATGATCTAGTCCGCATTGTCTAGCATGACCCGGACCTTTTTGGGTTTCATTAAAATAATTAGCACCTATTTCTTTTAATAGCTCTTCTGTGCCATCTATAGAGTTATTATTAACTACGATAATTTCAATCTCATCTGTACATATATTATTGCATAAAGACCATATGCAGCTTAATATATGGGCTTCTTCATTGTGTGCAATTAAAACGACTGAGGCTAAAGGGGTATCGGAACTCTTTTTTTTTAGTAATTCAGAAATAGTCCTCAGTTGATTCATGCATACTTCATTTCTTTTAAGGCCATAAAGATCTAGATACTTCTTATACCATTTCATGTTTTTCTTTCGTTAAATCATTAAACAACTCTATCCATTTTTTTGCAATAGAATCCATATGATAATTTGCAGAGCTTTTGAGCGCATTATTGCCCATTTCCTGTCTCATCTTTTTGTTCTCAATCAATGAACAGATTCTCTCGGCCATTACGTTTATATCATACGGTTTAATAAGAAAACCATTGACTCCATCACTTATTATATCTTTGGGACCACAAGGACAAGCGAATGATATAACAGGGAGGCCACAGCTCATAGCCTCAGTAATAACCATACCAAATCCTTCATAAATAGATGATAGCACAAATATTGAGCTGTTGGCATATTCTTCTGCAATATTTTTTGTAGTGGGTCTGAGTGTACAGTTGTTCTGTAAAACCAACTCATTTATTTGTTTCTGTAAAGAGTCTCTTAAAGCCCCATCTCCATAAATATTCAACTGCCAATCTGGATGTTTCTTTGAAACTAGGGCCCAACTAGCTATTAGTTTGTCGAACGCTTTTTGCTCAGTGTATCTTCCCGCAGCCATCACTATTTTGTTAGAGCAGTCCGAAACTAGCTCTGAAGTGGTGACAATGGGGTTTGGTATTACTTTGATATTATCTAATTCTGGCCAGAACTCTGTCTCTTCGTGTGTTAAGAGTACAACTTTCTTTAGTTTAGACAATTTCATTACGAAATTATTGCTCCAGTATTTATTAAATATTTTTAGAATTGAGCTCTTTGTATTCCCTAAACCATAGGAATACCTTGTTATGTGAAACTCACCTATCTTAGCACTACCATCTTTAATTGAAGTAATAAAGTTTATTTCTCTGCGCAAAGTTGATATAGTAATATCTGGTTGAATATCCAAGAGAGTTCGTTCAAAGCGCTTTTTAAAAATCCTATATCTGAATGGATATTTGGCTAATTTTAGGAAAGTATTTTGATTGTATGGGTAATCAAAAGGGACATTTAAATCAATGTGCTTTATCTTGGGAGAAAGATTATAATGTGTTGGTCTATTACCTTGTTCTGACGTTATTATAGTCACATCAAACCCATGACTAGCAAAGAAGTTAGCCTTGAATACTATGATCCGCTCCAAACCGCCTGGTGACTCAAGAGAAGGTAAGTAATAAGCTAATTTCATTTTACAATAGTTATTATTTGGTTTTCATATTCGGAACCAGCATTTTGGACATTATTGCCAACTGATGATTCATTTACATATTTATATGTAAGTGGTACTTTTTTTGTAACACCCATTCGACACCATTCATACTCTACATCTACATGACCTATATCAATAGCCTGCCTGCCATTTTTCGCCAAATCATAAGCTAGGACAGTAGCTGTCGGTCCAAGTGCAATTAAAAACAAGGAATTCTTATCTTGCTGCAGAGCAGTCTCAAGAATTTGTTCATACTTATCAAAAGCATTTGTAGGGGGGCATAAAATGCGTTGAATACTATTTGCATTATCAAATAAATCGTTTCCTATTCCTAGTCTACTTTTTTCTCCTTCTATAAAGATTATATTTCGGTCATCCCATATTTTTTTTAGCTTAACGAACCATTTTCTACTTAAATCCTTTTCAGCAAAATCCATGTAGGGGCGGGTTATGAAAGTATTATAATACTGTCGTTCTGGCTCGAGATACTTCATCCATAAAAAGTCGTATAGGAAGAAATTTGTACGCCAAAATCTTCGTGCTTTATAGTTATATCTATAGAGGTCTTTGAACACATCTGAAACACAAACAATATGGTTGGACTCATTACTAGTTAGAACTTCTATTAATCTTTTGGATATGGCATTGTTGCCTTTTTGAAAACGCAACTCTTTATTAGGTAGTGTCAATAACACCTCCCCATCCCCGAAACGACTAACAGAACATTTATCTTTAATTATTTTGTCAATTGTATCATCGATAGACGCTACTTTAGGAATGAACTTATGTTTCTTGTTTAATATGATATACCAAAAGTTATACCATTCCACTATAGATCCATATTGTATTTTATATTTCAGTGTTTTAATAATATTGTTTAGCATAGACCCGATTTATTCATTCATACTATTTAAAACCTTTTTCATTTGATTTTCCCATGATAATCCACTTATTGACTCTCTTATGTTTTGTGGTGAAATATTTAACCCCTTATAGAAGTCTACAACCTGCTCTATATTAAGCGGAGTTTCATCAGCAAGAGCCTTCATCACATAGGTTTGATTTTCAAAATCTTCATCTATCTCTGAATAAACGAAAGGTATTCCCCGTGCAGCATATTCTCTATTTTTCAATGATCGTAGATGGGTTATGCCACTTCGATGTCGGGCCAAACTTCCTATACCCATGTGGCTAATATTGAATACATCATTTAGCGCATCTCCGAAAAGTGGCCCATGAAAGATCACATCATTTCCAAGATCGTTATCTTTAGCTAGCTTTTTGTATTTATCAACTACTTCTGGAACTCCTTCTCCAACTATATGTAAAACAACTCTCTTGTCTTTCTGTTTCTCTTTGTAGTTTATCATCCCTGATATTGCTCGATCAAATCCATGCCATGGGTGTATAGTTGCTACTGCTATAAGATTAATAATTTGATTTTCCTCACTCATTTCCTTTAGTGGAATAGCTGTGAAATCTACTCCATTCGCTATGCGAATAGTTGGCCGACCAAAAATCTCTTTGTGATCAGAAAAAGTAACAAATTTATCGATATACCTAGCCATAATGTTTCTTAAACATTTGTCCATATAGATTATCTTTTGGTAGCCTAAGCTCAAACCTTTGTACTCATGGTCATACGGATAGGTGGGAATCTCCATTACAACTTTCTTTCCTGCGCTTTTGAATCTTGCTAAAAGATGGATGAGGAATGGGGTCGTATTATGATCACTTCTGATATATACATATGGGATATCATTTTTATCTACATATTTTGCAATGCAACCCAATGATGTGCGCTTTAATATTTTAGCTTTTACGCCATAGCCGTAATCTTTCAAAGTATTTTCATTAATCATTCGTCGCTTATGTCCCTCAGAGCTATCGTCCAGCCAGCATAAATGCACATCTACACCACATTCTTCTAAAGCCTTAACCTGATATCTAATTTTTTTGCTGATACCGTTGGATTCCTCAAAACCATGGAATATAAGAAATAACAATTTCATTTGCGTTTGAACTTAAGAAGTAATAGTTTTAATTTTTGTATGATATTATATTCACCAGTGCATTGTATATATGTTCCAAATATAGTAAATGTTATGATAGTCTTAATAAATATGCTTGGGAATATATTCATGTTTTGCAATTTGTTCGACAGGAGGTATAGAATGACAAGTAGTAGTAATCCTAATATTAATGGAGAAACTAGTTGTTTCAATAAATTTAAAAGACTACGTTTGAAGGTGATTATGTACATTTGCATATAACACTGAATGAAATTAATAGTGAAAGTTACAACAACACACCACGCGACAGCATCCAAACTCCCCCAGTAGAATATCCCCAATAGTATACCAGAAACATTTAAGACAGAAGAAAATAACCCGCAAATAAAAAGACTTTTAGTATCTCCTGCAGCTTGAAAGATGCTACCTGAGGAGGATAGAATCACTTGAACGCCAACTGATATGGTTAGAATCTGATAGATACGAACTGACGGTATCCATTGCTCTCCAAATATAATTAGCATAGTTTCATAAGCAGTGAAATAAAGAAGGACACTTAGTGGGATGCCAATAAACGCTAAGAGTCGAATGATTTTTTCATACGATTGCGCTAATTGCTTTAAATCATTCTGATAATCACTAAAAACTGGATGCATAACGGGAGTGATTACCTGTGTAATATTCTGAAGTGGAAGCATCATCAGGCGGTATGACTTTTCATAATAACCAAGAGGCTCTAATCCCATATGCTTTCCTATCAAGAGTTTATCGAGGTTGCGACTGAAATAATTAATGACATTGAAAAGGAATTGATAGAGCGAATAGCTGAGAATCAATTTCACAGAACTAAAACCTAACGTCATTGTTGGTGATAGCGGATAACGTTTTATTGAAATTACAAAAATCAGGATAGAGGAGAGTATTGGAGTTATAATCAGGGCATATAGCTTTGCTCCGCAAAAGGCAGCTGTTACAGCTAGGATACCGCAGGTTATTTGAATGCCAAAACTTCGAATCGCTATAAACTTAAACTCCTTATTTTTATAAAATAAAGCATTAGGTACAATATTAGCAGCCGCAAAAAACAAGTTTATACACAATAATTGGCATAATATTAATAACGTTTTATTATCATAATAGTGAGATATAGGCCACGAAGCCCCAAAAAAGAGAATAGAGAGTAGTAAGCCCAGCCAAATAGTGAAAGAAAAGATGTTAGAAAGATCTTTTTCAGTCAGATTCTTGTGCTGAATAATAGCCGGTGAGATACCCATATCAGTAAATATGCTAAAGAATGCAATAATTACTGTTGCTATAGCCACGATACCGAAATCATCGGGTGATATAAGGCGCGCTAATATCGCAGAGATAACTAACGAAATGACAACACCACTATATTTGGCGAGCGCTGTATAGAAAACGCCAGAAAAAAGTTGTTTTTTTATTTCTTGAGACATGCTTATGTATGCGTACTATTGGGGTTTTAAATGTTTTTTAAAGAGCAATATGACTCTACTTCTATTAGAAATATACTTGCGATAAATCCCAGAAGTCAATACTTTAAATAGTTTTATTCGTTCTTTGATAGGTAATACATGTGCATTATATGCCACTGCATTGAGCATCTGAGTTAAATATAAATCAATTGTATTAGATACGCTCTTATCCGTTGTTATTTGTATTTCTTTTATTTCATCTGTCACTTTAAGATAGCTACTTACATTGCGCCAACTGAATACACTTGTCATGATGGAATTACAGCGTAGTCTTCTTTTGTATAAGATATGTGGATAATAGATTATTCGGTTTGCTCTTAAATATAGTGTTGTTGTAAACAGTTGATCCTCATGGATGATTCCTTTAAGGAAAAATAAATTGTTAGATAGAAGGAATTTCCTTTTTATCATTAAAAGGCAAGGTGATGGTGTGTAAACCTCATAATCTATTAATAGCTTAAAAGCTTCAATGCCACTATATAGATGGTTGGGTAGCAGACATTTACTTCTATCATAGGTTAAAATTGGGGGAGAACTTAAATCCCCATCTATAAAAGATTCTGCATCGAAAGTGCAAAAATCTAAATCATTATTTATACATTGTTTGTAGCATTTGTCTATTGTATCATTTTGCAGCATATCATCACTGTCGAGAAAAAGAATATAATCACCTGAAGCTTCTTTGATACCATAGTTTCTTGCCTCTGAAGGACCTTGATTCGACTGTGTATAAATTTTGATTCTATCGTCTTTATCTCTTAGTTTTTGCAAGATCTCAGGGCTATTGTCTGTAGAACCATCATCTATGGTAATGATTTCAATATTTCCAAGTGATTGTGCGGTGATGCTTCCTATTGCCTCTTCAAGATATATTCCTGTATTATATACAGGGATAATGACGCTTACTGAAATATTCTGGTGTGTTCTATCGTTCTCCATTAATATTGATTCATAATAATGTTAGTAATAATATTAATCACCATGTTTAGTGTGAATAAATTTTTTGCTCGCTCCCTTTAAACGAAACATATTCTTTATTGTGATTAATATAAGATATGGGAGTTTTAATAAGATAGCTTTTAATAATGTAATATTATAATAGCTTGAAGGCAGAGCTATTAAGAAAGCACTCACTTGTACAGTACACAATATTGTCCAACGTATTCCAGTCGGAATGGGATCTAGTAATAGGGCTAATATTGTGCATAGACCTATGGCCGCTATTTGTATTAAGCGCGGTGGAAGCATCCATTGAATGATCTTATCACAATAATCAAAGTTGCCTTGAAAAAGTGCTTTTGGAAAATCCTTATATACTCTAGCAAGGGTAGCATATTGGACTGCGATCCATCTTTTTCTTTGGTTGCCTATATCCTCCGATTTTGCAATCTTCTCATCAAAAACAGGAAGATTCTTTAGGTAGGATACATGTATTCTGTTTTTTAATAATAAGACCTCTAATTCTTTGTCTTCTCCAGCTGTTTGTAGGTTTCTGACATTTTCAGAAAACCAATTAAAGTCGAAAGCCATTCCTGATCCAGACAATGCTGAAGATAGTCCAACTGCGTTATGTCCCGAACGAAAGAAGGAATTGTTTATCTCTTCGCTCGTAGAATCCAACTGAGCAACTTCTGTGTTGCAGTGCTCTCCAGTTCTTCTAGCTTGCATAGCTTTAACACCACAATTAAAAGCCTTATTTATTTCTTTTAAGAAAAAGGGAACTGTAAGGTTATCTGCATCCATAATAACGATTGCATCATAATTCACTTTTTCTAAATACTCAGTAGCAAGAATCAACGCTTTGGCTTTAGAACTATTCTCATAGGTTGCTTCGAGTGTGATAATCGGTAGTTGTTTTAAAGAAGCGTTTGTTTCTTGTGTCATATGATCAGAAACAACTATGATGTCATATCTATCTTTGGGATAATCTTGTTCTAAAAATGTTTTTATTGATTTAAGTATCACTCTGTCTTCTTTGTAGGCAGGAAATACTATAGCAAATCTATTAAGTGTATTAGCATTCGCATAGGGCGGTTGCCGATAAAAGTGTGATGCTATTGCATAAAAAAGCATATAGGCAACGCAGCATGACAATGGAATGAAAACAAGCCAGTCTAGAATTGTAAAGAATATATGCATATTTATGTCTTATTATTATGTACTATTAATTTGAAAAAATCACTCGTACCATTAATGGCTGCTTTTGCTGCATTTATATTGCCAGATATAAGATTACAGACAATATTTTTTCCAGTACTGATTGTGAGTTGGTATAGTATTGAAATAAAGCATGGCAGTTTCGGCAAATTCCTATATGCGTAAAGTAGGCGATTACGAGTCATGTAATAGTTCTTTAATGGACTATTTTGACCCGTGCTTTGACTTTCTTTGTGAAATACGGTAAAACAAGGTTCATACCATAGCGAATAACCTTTTTTGATTATTTGAGTAGACCAATCAACTTCCTCGTAGTAAAGGAAATAAATATCAGGCATTTCTCCTACTTTCTCAATGATTTCGCGTTTCACTAACATAGCTGCTCCGTGGAGATATGATGTTGGTTGGGGTTGATCATAGCTTCCATCATCTTTTTTTCCGTATCCGATGCAGCAGTTTCTTAGCGTGATTCTACTTAATGGAGTAAAGCCTGCATATTGTATATTTCTTGGTTGTGCCTCAAAGCGGATTTTAGGCGATAAGGCTCCTATTTTATCATCGTCATCTAGTCTCTCTAACAATTTTGCAAGATTATCTTCCTCTATTATTGTGTCATTATTAATGAGAAAAAGAAACTCTCCTTTAGAAGCTCTTATCCCAATATTATTCCCACCCGAGAAGCCAAGGTTTTTTTCACTCCTGATACAAGTGATATTGGGATACTGTCTGCCAATTTCTTTAGCCTCATTGATTTTTGAGGCATTATCAACAACAATGATTTCATATGGAACAGACTGAATGACAGTTTGAATTGATTTTATAAGTTCGATGGTGTCTTTCATCCCATTGAAGGTGATTGTGATAAAAGATACTTTAGGGTTGATACTCATTAAATCAGGGGATTATATAGTTTGTACTTTTCTTTTTTTTCTTCTTTATTATCATTTTCCACAAGTGTAGCATTGGATATTTTATCGATATGAGGCGCTGCGAAGCAAAGCGCCAACCCAGTATAGATAGGGATAGTGTTAGGGTATTGCATGACGTCATTAGCATAAGCAGCAACAAAAAAGCCTATTGCCATACATAGCCATGCACCTATAAGACCACGTATCCTACCGTTTTGCACTTTACAGAGTAGAATCCATGAGCACCAGGCAAAGAGTAAAACATGAGCGGTAATGTAAAGGATAAGCCCTATTTGCCCTGTTTCTACCCACACACTTACTAGCCAAGAATCAGGAGGATAGGGCATTATATATTTGGGGTTGAAACGCTCACCTTTAGATAATCCTAGCCCATACCCCAACGGATGGTCTTGCATCAGGATTCTCATTCGTTTTTTATTCTCAATTCTTACAATATAGGATGCATCCTCTTTAGGTCGAAATGCAGAGCGCATTTTAAAGATGTATGGATTGCTGGATCCGATGTTGGTAAAGTAAAAGAAAACGAATGAGGTTCCCACGATAGCAAAACAGCATAGCATTGTTTTCCAATTCTTCGACAAGATACAAAAAACGAGGAGGCCAACCATCGGAATAGCAACAGCTACTCTCGTCCCAGAAATGCCGATACAGTATAGGGCGCAGATTGCAACAAATAGAATATATACTTTTAGCCAGAATTTTCTTATGTAGAAAGATGAAATAGCAAATGTTGTTGCCGCAATAGCAGCATGAACACCAAAGTTCGCAGCGTCAGAGAAGAAAGAAAAATAGCGTATGCCTGACCATATAATGTGAGTTTTGGCTCCTCCTAATACGTATAAAAAGAATTTTTCTTTCTCATTAAAACCATAGCTTTTCTGCCAATAACCTTTCAATGTAGCTATTAAAATAAAAACAGACCAAATAATTAAAAGTATCTCAATTGCCTTTTCGCTTCTGATTACAACTGGAACCACCAAAGCCATTGCAAAAGGATAAAGCCAATAATGGGCAATGGCTATATTCCAAGCCTCTTGTACATGGTTTGAATTTGAAATCTCTGCTAGATAAAAAAAGCCTAAAATTATATAGATATAAAGCATTCCATTTTTCGACCTTCTCATGTCATAGCCTAGAGAAGAACACCTTCCCAATACAATAGGTATCATGATCAGTGTTAGCAGTAAAGAAAATACCCCAACTTTGACGTTGAAGAGCATTCCCATAGCTACAAATGAAAATTGCAAAGCAAAATACACATAGAAGCTATAATCAGAGGTTGACTCTGCTATGGTTCTCGCTTTTAGGTCTTTGTTAATCATCATCATTGTCAGTTATGGTCAACTGCTTTGTCTTCTTTTTATTATTAGTCTTGAAATAATCTTTCCAGCAGCGGAAAGCCTCGCTAATAGATAATTGTGAGAATCTGTACACAATTCTTCTAAATGGGGTATAAGGCGGAAGCATTCCCACATAATTTTCTAAGTCATATTTATAGGCATCAGTCAAACACACAAATGGTTTTTCGCCGATTTGTATCTCCATATTAGATAGCATAATACGATCATTGGATTTCCATCCGTGTTTCGACGAAAGTAGAAGAAGGTTGATTGCTGCCTCTTTTAATAGCGGTGTAGGTATGGTGCTCTCATCATATTCAGGATGTACCACGATAACAATATCACAGTGTCTATTTTTTATGTAATGTGTAATGTTGTTTGCCAATAGATATTCTGCAGATTCAGAATTGAAGTTTTTGCCATTTACGATAAGCTCAACTTTTATTCCCTTATTAACCCAATAATCTTGTAGCTGTTCTGACAAATAATCGATATTTGCACTATTGTCAATCCGTATTAAGTTGATGATATATGGTTTATTCGCTTCAAGTTTAGATGTTAATATAGAGAGGAGTTTATTACTAATATATTTTATGGCTTCCTCATTGTATACTTTGTTCAATAAATTTCTGCTATTCGGGTTGACTATACAGCCGATGATAGGGCTTTGAATCAATTTATAGGTTCTTATTGTATCTTTCAATGTTCTATCTAGCATTTCTATGATGAGAACGATGATTGCGAAGAAGAGAAAAGCCGCTAAGCAAGTAATTATTAATGTTCTTTTTCGGTTGATACTCTCTGACTTTATAGGATAAATGGGAGGGTTTAAAACCTTGAGTGCCGCTGACGTCATCTCAAGATTTTTTTTACGCATCAATGCTTCATTGTAACTTCCTAAATTAGCCAAGTAGCTTCTTTCTGAGAAATCTATTATTCGCTCTTTTTGTTTTATCGTTGTACCTATTGGTGCAAAACGCTCATATTTTCTGTTTAATTGATTTCTACTGTTTTCGGCTATTTGAAGCTCTGCTTTAGCTTTTTCATAAATCAAAGTTTGATCTAGCCATTGTTCAATAATATTGGTTTTTGCCAGACCGTTTTTATTGTATTTATCGCCTATGTATTCCTGTGTAATTTCAGAGAGTTCTTGACGCAGAATCTCTAGATCATTTCTATAAATATTTAAAAGATTTATATTTGCTGTATCTTCAAGGGCGATAGTTTCCATTTCAGAAATCTTGCCCGTAAGGTCCGATGCTTGTTTAAGTTTGTTTAGCATCTGTATACTTGATAATGCTTGCCTTTCATTAACTTCCATTTGTCTTTCCAGCTCTTTCAGCATTGCCTTTGCACTGTTGTAGGCAAATTGAATGTCTTGCTCTCGGAGTTCAAATTCTTTATTAATCGCAGCAATTTCCTTCGTTTCATCCGAGTAATTTATGATTCTATTCTGCACATTATAGGCGGTCAGATTATTCTCTTCTTCTTCTAACTGAGCGCCAATTCTATTAAGCTCTGATCTAAAATATTCAATTACTTTGTCAGTCTCACCATACCTTAAGGCACGATATTCCTCAACGAATTCTTTCATTAGAATTTCGATTGTGTTGTATGCGATGCCAGGGTCGCTAGATGAGTATTTAACTTCTAATAGATCACTACTACCCAATCGAAAGACGTTAATTCTCTTCAAGGAGTTGATGCTATAAAATGGATGGTTATAGTAGAAAAGGCCATGAATATAGTTGTCCGGACTACTAGTTTCAAATTTCAAGAAGTTTTCTACGGTCTTTTCAATACTATTTCTGTCAATGAGTGATACTAATAGCTTGCCCTGTGGGCTGTTTTTCATATGATTATATGTATAATTATAGCTCTCTGAGGTAATAGAATTTTGGTTTTCCGTCGGACTGCCTTTTACAAGAACCTGAGCAAAAAGATTGATAGAAACTCTTTTTAATGTACTTTCTGCCGAAATAATATTAATCAGATTGTCGATAGCATTTTGGGCCATGGCATAGTTTACGCCTATGTTGTTGTCTTCAATACCATATCCCGATATCACACCAGTGTATAAGGTTGCTTCAACATTGTAGTTGCCTCTTTTTTTTGACACATTAAGATAGCAGATAAAAGTGATGATAAGTGTCCCTAATAGAATCCATATTAAGTTATGGAGGAACATGCGTAGTAAATATATTAAATAGTTCATGCAGGACGGTTTTATTTACTTAAGAATGAGGTACAGGTGATTACTTCCAAAATCATAAGGCATCGTGTGATTTCATATTTGCATTTCTCAAAAGATTCTAGCGCAACAGATTGTCTTTGCTTTTCGGATGATAGACTGCTTGATGTTATATTCCCATTTATGAAATCTTTCTCAGCTATATTATACTGTAAGGTCGCTAACTCTAATGTTTCAGCTCTGAGTTTTAATACATTAATCTGCGACATTATAAGACTGTATAACTCAACGATCTCTTTTCTCATTTCTATAAACTTCTCTTCTTTCTCCAACTCTGCCGCCTTATAGCTCAGCTTCTGTCGTGAGATGCGACTTTTCAGGTCGAAAAGCCCATCGAGAGGGATATTAAGACCGGCACCGATAGTGTAGCCGTTTTGGGCATGGGTTGAGTAAGATAAATAAGGAGCTATAGTGATGTCAGTATACGTGGCCTCATTTCCAAACATGCCATATTGATAACTTCCTCTCAGACTGAAGAAACTTAGAAATGCACGTCTTTCTTTGCCTAAAAGCTTTCGCTCTATTTGTGCTTTTACAACGCCAAGTTGATAAGTAGGCCCATTCTTAGCATTCTCAAAAAGAGAATCTAGAGGAGGTAGCCTAAGATTCGTGAAATCTTTATAGGATAACTGGGTTACATCTTCTAATGACTGTGCTGTAGTGTTTAATGGCAATAAAAAAATATATATTAAAATGACTAAACATTTTAAATGGGGGATACATCTATTCATCTCTATTGTTTTACTTGTATTCTTTGTTACACAATGAAATTCAATAGCAAAAATAGATAAAAATATTCAATCGCTTTTTATAATTGCTTCTTTTCTTATGATGTGTTATAGAATATGTAACAAATGGCCGGAATTAATAAATTTCATTAACTAAAATGCTTCCGTCATGTTGAAATAGAAAAGATTCTGCTTATTCACGGTATTGCGCCCTATATCGAAGCGCACATTCATGCGTTTCTGTATCTCAATTCTCAGACCTGCGCCGAAGTTGGGTAAAACACCTTCTATCTTAACGGGGTTGGGACCCATGAAACCACAACCACCCCATACTACAAAACCTAGGTGATTTACTATCTTTTTGAACCAGTTGCTTTGGTCTGTATTGAACATCTGACGATATTCAACAATTCCCAGATGAGCTGATTTATCACGATATTGTCCTGTATAATAACCGCGTAAGTCGAAGGGAGTTCCTGCTAGTGAATATTTGTTGAGCGGTACATCGCCAAAAACGTTTTTTGTTTGCAGTGTCCATGCTATCACTTTACGATTGCCTACACTTTTGTATTGTCGGTAGTCGATGTCTAGCCTATAAAAGTTGTCATTGCTGCCCAAGAACTTTTGATAGAGCATACCTTGGAAATTCAGATATACGCCTTTATATGCGTTGGCTGGGATATCACGTGTGTCGTAAGAAAGCAAAACCCCTAAACCCGAACTGAAGTTCTTATAACCATGTTCCGTGCCTCCAGCATGCACATAAGAGGGGAGCTCAGTCATATATTTAGCCGGTTTCATCATTTTGTCAAGGGTAATATCTATCTGGGGGCCGATGAAGAAGCCTGTCTCTTTGATGCGGAATAAAAACCAAGGATTAATCTGCATGCCACTGTACCGATAACGGCTAGTCGAATCGCTTCGTACCCAGTCTTTATTGGTGTCAAATCCCACACCATAAAAGTTTTCTAATGAATTCTTATAGCTGAATTGACCAAAGATTCGAAACTTATCTTCTTTAAAAAATAGCTGAGGTTTAGACTGAAAACTTACACCACCATTTAGCATCACAGCAATCGAAGATGGAATAACAGATCTTAATTGCAATGAATCGCTGGGATTCATCTTAAAGGTGAGCAGAGCAGTGCCACCTATTAATACCCCAAAATCTGGTGTATAACTCGGTCCACCCAAAATATTATAATGTAAATTCCGTTTAGCGACCTCTAATTTTCGTTGTTGCTTCTTAAAAGCTTTTGAGGTACTGTCGATTGGAGTTGTCGATTGAAAAACTGTATTTGGCGAGAATTTACCGTCCTGAACGATCTGTATCCCATCTTCCTGGGCATAACCTATTGTCACTGATAGGATTATCAGGAGGGTCGAAGCAATTATTTTTTTCATATTTTTAATTAATATGCCTGCAAAGAAAACTGATTTATATGAAAGAGTTTTCATCTTAATTGATAATAAATCTAAAAAACAATTTATTTCTGATTGCATGCGTCCTGATTTCGCTCAATTTCAATACGTTATAAGATTGAGACTATCACAAAATGCTTTGCACCAAAAAACTGACAACTATTTAACACTCGCTCTAATAGGTTTGTTCTAGTTATTATTCTTTTGCGAACAATCATTTGATTGTCAATGTTGGGTAATTAGGAATAATGTCACTTAAACGGATTTGGTTGATTTCATATAAGAAAATCTTTTTTTATGCTATGCATTTTAGTTTCATTTTAGAATCAACCTCTATATTTGCTTTTATGAAGATATTGATAATTGAAGATGAACCTTCATTGCGCGAATTGATGAGCCGCGCTTTGGTACAAGAAAGATATGTGGTGGAGTGTGCCTCTACCTTTGTCGAGGCTCAAGAAAAATTGGGCATGTATAGCTATGATTGTATATTGCTGGACATTATGTTGCCTGATGGTAATGGGTTGAATTTACTTGAAGAACTGAAAAAACAGAATAAACGAGAGAATGTGATTATAATTTCTGCGCGTGACTCACTCGAGGATAAAGTAGTAGGTCTTGATTTGGGGGCAGATGATTATTTGCCGAAACCGTTTCATTTGATGGAGCTTTCGGCTCGCATCAAAAGCGTGATTCGGCGAAGTAGTGGCGGTGGTCAGCGTGGCTATCGTTTGGGAAATGTTTTTCTTGACCCCGAAAGCAAAAGGGTTACAGTCGGAAATACAGATCTAAGTCTTTTGAAAAAAGAGTTCGACATACTGGCTTATTTCATGCAGAGGCCCAATCATGTTATTGATAAAAGTGTTTTGGCCGAAGGGGTATGGGGCGATCATATAGATCAGGTAGATAATTTCCACTTTGTATATGCACAGATGAAAAATTTGCGGCAGAAATTGGTGAAGAGTGGGGCAAATATAGAGATCAAAGCAGTGTATGGCTTTGGTTATAAATTGGTAGTCAACGAATAGGATAGAGAGGAAAATGACTTTATGAAACTAGTTTATCGCATTACATTGCGCTTATCTATGGTGCTGATTCCGTTATTGGCATTATGGAGTCTGCTTTTCTTCTTTAACATGGTCGACGAAATCAATGATGAGGCTGATGATGCTTTGGAACGATTTTCGGAACAGATTATTCGTAAGACTCTTACTGGAAGAGATCTGACAAAAATAGCTGATGGCTCGAATAATAGTTATTCTATAATATCGGTTACGGATGACTACGCAGAGATGCATAGTCATATTGAGTATTATGATACTGAAATCTATATTCCCGAGAAACGCGAGACCGAACCTGCACGCGTGTTGCGTACTATTTTTACAGATTCGGCTGGTCAGTATTATGAATTGAAAGTGATGACTCCAACTTTTGAGCGAGAAGATCTGCTTACTACTATATTTAATGAAATGATAATACTATATATCGTAGTGATGTTTACTATAATATTAGTAGTGATGCTGATGCTCAATCGAAATATGCAACCACTGTTTACACTTTTGAAGTGGCTTGATGGATATGCTCCTGGGGGTAATAATCTAAAAGTGCCTAACGAAACAACCGTGCCAGAATTTCAAAAGCTAAATGTTGCTTTGCAAGAGGCTGTGGATCGTTCAGAAACACTCTACGATCAGCAAAAGCAATTTATTGGGAATGCATCGCATGAACTTCAGACACCATTGGCGGTTATTAGCAATCGTATTGACTGGATGATTGATCAGATGGGTATGAATGAGGAACAAATGAAAGAGCTTTTCCAAATTAGGAAAGAATTGCGTTATATCATAAAGCTTAATAAAACGCTTTTGTTGCTTACCAAGATTGACAATCAGCAATTCCCTGAGGTGGAAGAGGTGGATATCGCAGCACTGATTCGTGAACAGCTCGAGATGTTTGAGGACATTTATTCTTATAAAAAGATAAGTTGTATACTTCAGTTGCCTCCTAGCTATATATTTAAAATGAATGGCACACTGGCTAACATTCTGATAAGTAATTTGCTTAAGAATGCTTTTGTCCATGCACCTGAGGATTCAACAATAAGATTAAAATTAGAAAGGAATACTCTTATGGTGAGCAATGTTGGTGCATTCCCATTGGATAACGAGCGAATTTTCGAGCGTTTCTATCAAGGTTCCAAGAAAGAAGGCTCATCTGGGCTTGGATTGGCATTGGTCAACGCCATCGCCAATTATTATGACCTGAAACTAGAGTATTCTTATAAGAATGGCCAGCATCAGTTTGAGGTAGTCTGGTAGTTTTCATCTTTTTTTCTCATTTTTTTCTTCAACTCTTCATTATTTCAGTTTCATTTCAAATTTGCACCCGAACTTTGTATCATCAAAAGAAATTAATTGTATAACATAAAAAGAAGAAATGATGAAAAAGTTTTTGATTATCCTTGTGAGTATTTTTACCGTAGGTGTTTTTGCAGCTCATGCCGGAAATGATAAGCCTATCAATGTAAACCAGTTGCCTTTAGCTTCACAACAATTTATAGCAAAATATTTTCCTGATAGTAAAGTGGCTCTCGCCAAAATGGAAAAAGAATTTATGAGTGTGACTTATGATGTGGTAATGACAGATGGGGTTAAGCTCGAATTTGCTAAAAACGGTGAATGGAAAGAAGTAGATTGCAAATATTCCAGTGTTCCTCAGGGTATAGTGCCTGCACAAATAGTGAAAAAGGTGAATGAACTCTATCCCGATGCATCTATCGTAAAGATTGATAGAGATACTAAAGATTACGAAGTAGAATTAAGCACTGGCTTAGATCTTACATTTGACTTGAGCTTCAACTTGGTGAAAGTTGACCATTAATATATACCGCTCATTTTATATTAATACAGAGATTGTTTTTCAGTAACTATTTTAACTAAACTATTTAACAAGTAAGATTATGTCTAAGAAGATTAAAAAATCAATGTTTGCTATTGTAGCATTGTTAGGAGTGATGCTATTCGCTTCATGTGGTGACTCTGATAAAGAGATTAGCTCTTCAAGCTTGCCTGATGCAGCAAAAGCTTTTATAACGCAGTATTTCCCTATGCAAACAATCCTTCATGCCGAACGCGATAAGGACAATGGTACACGCTATTATGAAGTGACTTTGAGTAGTGGTACGCAGATTGATTTTGATAGTTCGGGTACATGGATAAAGGTAGATTGTAAATTCAATGCTTTGCCAACGGGAATTTTACCCGATAAGATCACTACTTATATCACAGATAATTATCCTGCCGCTATTGCTACTGAAGTAGATAAGGAATACGGAGGTTATCAAGTACAATTGAACAATGCCCGTAAGTTGATATTCTCGGCTGATGGCACATTTATTAGTTCACAGATTGATTTCTGATTGACAAATCTATAAAAAAGTAACATCGCCCCAACGTAGTATCATAACTATGTTGGGGCGATATTTATTATGTACAGGTAGTCTTCTGTGGACGATGTAATTCTTCTTATCTTCTGAAATGGGGCTTGTCCAATAGCTTGGTAGATAGGGTTATAGCTGCTATGTGCAGACTAGCCTTGGATGACAAATAGAACAGCCGTTGCTACTGTGGTGACCAGCCTTGCTCTAAAAGATGGACACTCATAATCGTTAAGCTGAGCTATGTGGTATCAACGAAGTGGCAGGTAAACGCCATGGTTTTCAGACGATATATAGCCCTTGTCCATAGAGCTTTATTTTTTCAAGAAACAGGTTTTTAGCACGATGCTGCTACCGTCAATTTTACAATCTACTTCTTCTGGATTATCGGTGAGTCTGATGCTTTTTACTTTAGTGCCACGCTTGATTACCATTGATGATCCTTTTACCTTCAGATCCTTTATCACAGTCACAGCATCTCCGTCCATCAGTTCAGCGCCATTGCTATCACGTGCCACATCTGCTACAGCTTCTTCGCTAGCGGCTTCAGGATTGAACTCATGCATACAATCTGGACACACATAAAGTGACCCATCAAAATAGGTGTTTTCACCTTGGCAACTTGGGCAATTTGGAATTTCGTTCATCTAATTTATTCTTATTTTATTTAAAATATAATTTCTACTGATATGCAAAGTTATCATATCCCTGCCAATCGACCGTAAAATGAGAGACGCTTTTATAATGTTTTCAAGATTGCCTCCTTATTTTATTGATAATTGTATTCTGCCGTCGAAGTGCTTTTGCGATGAATTAATGTGCCTCTTGAAAGATAAATCGCCTTTAACTCTCGTTGTGTGCGTAAACGGAAACAATTACGGAAAAAAATCTTTTATTCCCTTTAGTTTTGTTACCTATTTGTCTTATTATTTATTAATTTTGCGTGCAATTTTATAGGAATCATTATTTAATATAACACATGGCAAATGTAATAAAGTTACGTAAAGGCCTTGACATCAACCTAAAAGGTAAAGCTCCATTAGAAATTACTCAGGTAAAAGAGCCGGGATTCTACTCATTGGTACCCGATGACTTTACAGGTGTCACTCCCAAGGTGGTAGTGAAGGAGCAAGAGTATGTGATGGCCGGAGGAACCTTGTTTATCGACAAGAATAACCCCGAAATTAAGTTTGTTTCACCCGTTAGTGGCGTGGTGACGAGCGTAGAGCGTGGTGCTCGCCGTAAGGTGCTCAACATCACTGTGGCTGCGGCGGAAGAACAGGATTTTGAAGATTTTGGCAAGCAGAATGTGACTCAGCTCAATGGACAACAAATGAAAGAGCTATTGATGCAGTCGGGTATGTTTGCATTTATTCGTCAACGCCCTTACGACATCATAGCAGATCCGACGGTGATGCCGAAAGCTATTTTTATCTCAGCTTTCGATACCAATCCATTGGCGCCCGATTTCGAATTTGCATTGAAGGGTGAGGAAGCTAACTTCCAAACTGGTCTTGATGCTTTGGCACAAATGGCAAAAACTTATTTGGGTATTCATGTCAGTCAGAAATCAACTGCACTGACGCAGGCTAAAAATGTAGAAATCAATGTTTTCGAAGGTCCAAATCCTTCTGGAAATGTAGGTGTGCAGATTAATCATATTGCTCCGGTATGTAAGGGTGAAACAGTCTGGACCATCGATCCGCAAGCTGTGATCTTTATTGGTCGCTTGATGAATACTGGTAAGGTCGATATGACACGCACTGTGGCCATTACGGGTTCGGAAGTATTGAAACCAGTTTATTGTAAACTGAAAGTAGGTGCTTTGTTGACTCACGTATTTGCAGGAAATGTGAATAAGGATAATGCGCTGCGTTATATCAGTGGCAATGTGTTGACTGGTAAGACAGTATCTCCAAATGGTTATTTGGGTGCATTCCACAGCCAATTGACTGTGATTCCTGATGGCGCTGATGTTCACGAAATGTTTGGTTGGATCATGCCACGTTTTGATCAGTTCAGCACGAGCCGTTCATATTTCAGCTGGCTCATTGGTCCAAAACGCGAATATGTATTCGATACACGCGTTAAGGGAGGCGAACGTCACATGATTATGTCTGGCGAATACGACAAAGTGTTGCCTATGGATATCATGCCCGAATTTTTGATCAAGGCGATTATCGCTAACGATATCGACCGCATGGAAGCTCTAGGTATCTACGAGGTAGCTCCAGAAGACTTTGCGCTTTGCGAATTTGTTGACTCTTCTAAACTGGAACTGCAACGCATTGTGCGTGCGGGTCTAGACATGCTACGTGCGGAGATGAGTTGATGGTGTAATAATAAATAGTAATAATTGAAACATATAAATGAAAGCGTTAAGAAATTATGTCGATAAGATAAAACCGCATTTTCAGGAAGGCGGTAAGCTCCACGCATTTCACTCGGTGTTTGATGGTATAGAGACTTTCCTCTTTGTACCCAACTCTACATCGCAATCGGGAGTACACATACACGACGCCATCGACAGTAAACGTATCATGTCGATTGTAGTTATTTCGTTGATGCCGGCTTTGCTGTTCGGTATGTATAATGTCGGTTATCAACACTTTACCTATGCCAACGTGCCTGCTACTTTTTGGCAAATGTTTGGCTATGGTTTTCTTTCTATATTGCCTAAGATCATCGTCTCGTATGCTGTGGGTCTTGGTATCGAGTTTATTATAGCTCAATGGAAAAAAGAAGAGATTCAGGAAGGCTTCCTCGTTTCGGGTATGCTTATCCCGATGATTGTGCCTGTAGAATGTCCACTATGGATTCTGGGTGTGGCCACTGCTTTCGCAGTGATCTTCGCAAAGGAAGTATTCGGTGGTACAGGTATGAATATATTTAATGTAGCGTTGGTGACGCGTGCATTCTTGTTCTTTGCTTATCCAGCGCAGATGTCGGGTGACTCGGTGTGGGTAGGTGCCAACAGCATTTTTGGCTTCGGCGAGAACATTGATGGTTTGACTGCTGCTACTGCATTAGGTGAAGCTGCTACAGCAGTATCGCCTACTGGTTATCCTCCTTTTACGATTGATATGATCACGGGTCTTATCCCAGGTTCTATCGGTGAGACTAGTATGATTGCTATCGCTATCGGTGCGGTAATCTTGCTTTGGACGGGTATCGGTAGTTGGAAGATCATGTTGTCTGTATTTGTAGGTGGTGCTTTCATGGGCTGGATATTCAATATCGCTGGTCCTGATACAGCTATCGCTCACATGCCTTGGTGGGAGCAGTTGTGCTTGGGTGGTTTTGCGTTTGGTGCCGTGTTTATGGCAACTGACCCTGTAACTGCATCGCGCACAGAGTATGGTAAATTGATCTATGGTTTCCTTATCGGTGCATTGGCTATCGTGATTCGTGTATTGAATCCTGGTTATCCCGAAGGTATGATGCTTGCCATCCTGTTTATGAACATTTTTGCACCATTGATCGATTATTGCTTCATGCAACGTAACATCAACATGCGTGCAAAACGTGCTTTGAAGTCTAACAAGTAAAACCGAAGAAAAGATGAAGATGAATACTAATAGTAATACTTATACTATCGTTTACGCTTCGGTAATGGTTGTTATCGTAGCTTTCCTACTGGCATTTATCTCTAACTCGCTAAAAAGCAAGCAAGACGAAAATATCAGACTGGATAAAATGAAACAGATTCTTTCTGCAATTAATGTAGATAGTAAGGGGCAAGATGTACAGGCTTTATATACACAATACGTGAAGGAGGCTGAAATCTTAAACGTAAATGGTGATGTGGTGAGCACAACAGGCGGTTTTGATATCAATCTGGCTGCCGAAATGTCTAAGCCAGTTGCCGAGCGCCAGTTGCCTCTATATATCTGTGAAGTGAATGGTCAGACTAAATATGTGATTCCATTAAGTGGTGCTGGTCTATGGGGACCTATCTGGGGCTATGTGGGCTTGGATGATGATAAAGATACTGTGTTTGGTATCTTCTTCTCACACGCCAGCGAAACTCCAGGTCTGGGTGCCGAAATCACTACGGAGAAGTTCAAAAGCGAATTTTTTGGCAAGAAAGTGATGAAGAATGGCGAAGTGGCTCTGGCTGTTGAGAAATTTGGTAAAGTGACAGATCCTGCTTATCAAGTGGATGGTATCTCGGGTGGTACAATCACCTCGGTGGGTGTATCAAACATGATCAAGGACTGTATGAGCCTTTACGATAAGTTTTTAACTAATAAATAAGAGGAGAGGATAGAATATGAGCTTATTTTCAAAAATGAATAGAGAAATATTTAGTTCGCCGCTTACGATGAATAATCCTGTTACGGTGCAGGTGCTGGGTATCTGTTCGGCACTAGCGGTAACAGCAAAATTGGAACCTGCCGTAGTGATGGGTTTCTCGGTGACTGTGATTCTTGCGGTAGCCAATGTAGTGATCTCCTTGCTTCGCAATACTATACCTAACCGTATCCGTATCATCGCGCAGTTGGTGGTGGTAGCTACTTTGGTAACTATTGTGAGTGAAATTCTTAAGGCTTTTGCTTACGACGTGAGTGTACAACTTTCAGTATATGTAGGTTTGATTATTACCAACTGTATCATCATGGGACGTTTGGAAGCCTTCTCTATGCAGAACGGTCCTTACGAGTCATTGCTAGACGGTTTGGGTAACGGTCTGGGATATGCTAAGATTTTGATCATTGTTGCTTTCTTCCGCGAATTGTTGGGGTCGGGTACATTGTTCAATGTTCAGGTAATACCTAATGGCTTTTACGAAATGGGTTATGTGAACAATGGTCTGATGTTGATGCCTCCTATGGCATTGATCATCTGTGCATGTGTGATCTGGTACGAAAGACACAGACACAAAGAAATGC